>SHZL01000034.1 GCA_009692275.1 Lysobacterales bacterium
AGATTGCCGGTACCGTGTGGAAAAAGAACAACGAATTCGCGGATCAGGCCAATGTGCCCGGAAAATTCACCGCATTTTGTTCCTATGAATGGATTTCGATGCCGGACAACATGAACCTGCATCGCAATGTCTTTTTCAAGGACTGCGCCAAGGTTCCGGCACAACCATTCAGCGCACTGGATTCGTATCACCCGGCGGATCTGTGGAACTGGATGGATGGCCAGCGCAAGGCTGGCAACGAACTACTCGCCATTTCCCACAATGCCAATCTTTCTGATGGCCGGATGTTTCCCACGGAGGTTGACACCAAGGGCCGTCCGATTGACGCTGGCTATGCCGCATCGCGCACGCGCAATGAGCGGCTGATCGAGATGAAACAGCTCAAAGGGACTTCAGAAACACATCCGCTGCTCTCGCCCAATGACGAATTTGCCAGTTTCGAACTGATGTCGGTGCTGTTGGGTAACCCGGCTGGACGCATTCCGCATATCGTAGGCAGTTACGCGCGGCAAGCCCTGAAAGACGGTGTTGCCATGCAGGATAGCGAAGGCTTCAACCCCTTCAAGTTCGGCTTTGGCGCGGCTGCGGCCTCGCACAATACGGCCGTCCCTTACCGCCAGGATAATTTCTTCGGCGGCCACACGTTTTTTGACGGAACGAACGAGACGCGACTAGCCGGCACCCTGGTGATGGGCATGTTTGACGCACGTACGGAAGGTACCAGCGGGCTGACCGGGGTGTGGGCGGAGGAAAATACGCGAGCCTCGATCTTCGAAGCCATGCAGCGCAGGGAAACCTTCGCGGTCAGCGGCCCCCACATCAGGGTTCGGCTGTTTGGCGGCTGGAAATTTGCACCCGACATCCTGAAATCAAGAGACCGGGTCAGGACCGGCTACGCAGAGGGCGTGCCGATGGGCAGTGACCTGCCCCCCACCGACGCAACGCAGGCACCTTCCTTTGTCGTGTGGGCCACCAAAGATCCGACCTCCGGCAATCTCGACCGCATCCAGATCGTGAAAGGCTGGGCCAAGAATGGCCAGAGCTTCGAGAAGATCTATGATGTGGTCTGGGCCGGTGAACGCAAACCCGACCAGTGGACCGGCGTCGTGCCACCCATAGCCAACACGGTTGATATCGCCAATGCTAGCTACACCAACACGGTCGGTGCTGTGGAGCTTAAGACCGTGTGGACCGATCCGGACTTCGCACCGGGCGAGTCTGCGTTTTACTATGCCCGGGTGCTGGAGATACCAACACCGCGCTGGACCACCATCCAGGCCAAGCAGCTGAAAGTTGCACCACCTGACGTAGTGGCCGCCACCATCCAGGAGCGCGCGTGGAGTTCTCCCATGTGGTACATGCCCAGCGAGGCAGCACGCAAGAATGTCCCGCCGGGCACGACCGTGGACAGCCTGAAGCAGCAAGGCGCCGTGGCGCTCAACGCCGACGAGTTGAAGGCCTTGATCGTCGAGAAGTCGATCTGGCTGCAAAACACGGTGACCGGTGACAAGTTCATCGGCGCACGTGGCAACGAATTTGGCTACGCCAATTACGAGATCATCCCGGCCGAAAGTTCGCTGAACGCGGCGAACTGAAAATCAGCCCCTAGCAGGCCCAACCCGCGACTTCAGTCGCGGGTTGAGTTCATTATTGACCCCGTGAAACAACTGCTGCGCGAGCCTCTTTTTCACTTTCTCCTGATCGGGGCGCTATTGTTCACGCCTTATTACTTCCTGCAACCCGCTGGTAATAACACGACTAATTCCAAAGGGATCCGGCTCTCATTCGAGGAAATCTCCCAGCAGGTTCTGTTGTTTCAATCCCAATGGAACCGCGAGCCGACAACAGAGGAGCTTGCGCAACTCATGGAAAACCGCGTACAGGAAGAGGTGCTGTACCGGGAAGCTTTGGCGCTGGGCCTGGACCAGGGCGATACCATCGTCAAACGCCGCCTGGCCCAGAAGATGCAGTTCCTGGCCGCGGACACTGCGGCCGCGCATGAACCCACGACTGAAGAACTGCAGCTCTGGTACCAGCAGCATACTGCCCAGTTCACACTGCCCGCGCGCTACAGTTTCCGTCATCTCTACTTCTCTCCTGACCGTCGCGGAGTGAACGCGCGTGAGGATGCAGTGCAGGCCCTGGTCCAACTGCAAGGCCAACCGGAAGATACCGGCGTGGCGGATACTGCTGCACATGCTTTCATGTTCCAGGACTACTACCGGGAACGGTCACCCGAGTTCCTGGGGAAAGAATTCGGGCCAACGTTTGCCATGGCCATCGAGCAAATCAAGCCGGGATCCTGGCAGGGCCCGGTGGAGTCCGGGCTTGGCTGGCACCTGGTGTTTGTCGATGACCTCATACCCGGCCGTGTTGCGGAATTTGAGGAAGTTATTACGGACGTGAAAACCGCCTGGATGATCGAACAAAAAGCCCGCGCCTGGGAAAAAGCCTACAAGGAGATGCGTGCCCGTTACACCGTGCTCCTGCCCGCACCCCCGGACGAGACACCAGGGCAGACGCCGCAACCGGCCCAGGCTCCCGCCGATGATTCAGGCGACGTAGCGCCCTTGTGAGCATGCGGTTGAACTCCCGCGTTGCCTGTTGGGGCCGCGTATTGCTTCTGCCGGTGCTCGGCTGGCTGGCGGCCGTGCCAACCGCCCAGGCGCATGAGTCCCGGCCCGCTTACCTGGAACTGAAGGAAACCGGCCCCGGCCAGTACTCGGTACTGTGGCGCACCCCGGTCCTGTCCGGCCAGCGTCTGAACGTGGTGCTGACCATGCCCGCGGGCGTGCAGAACCTGCGCGAACCGGTGGTCCTGCAATTGCCGGATTCCCTGCTTGAACGCCGCTGGATAAGTGCCGGACCCGAAGGCCTCGCGGGCAAGCGCATCGAGTTTGTAAGTTTGCAGTTCACCATCACCGACGTGCTGGCGCGGGTTGAGCTTGAAGATGGCCGCAGCTGGACCACGATTGCGCGCCCGGCCACGCCCTGGATCGAAGTCACCGCCGCACGTTCGGCCTGGCAGGTAGCCGGCGATTACGTGCTCGAAGGTATCCGCCACATCCTGTTTGCAGCGGACCACCTGTTGTTTGTTTTGGGGCTGCTGCTGATCGTGCGGGATGGCTGGACGCTGGTGAAAACCATCACTGCCTTTACCGTTGCCCACAGCATCACCCTCGCGGCGACGACGCTGGGTTATGTCTCGGTGCCGGCGCCACCGGTGGAAGCGGCCATTGCGTTCAGCATCCTCTTCCTGGGGCCGGAGATTGTGCGGCGCTGGCAAGGCGAGACCAGTTTTACCATCCGTAATCCCTGGGTGGTGGCCTTCGCCTTCGGCCTGCTGCACGGCTTCGGTTTCGCCACCGCACTGACCAGCGCCGGCCTGCCGCCGTCCGATGTACCGCTGGCGCTGGTGTGCTTCAACGTCGGAGTTGAACTCGGCCAGCTTACCTTCGTCGCGCTGATTGTTCTGCTGGAACGGGCATTGAGCCGGGCACCGGTGGTGTGGCCCCGCTGGGTGATGATGATTCCCGGCTACGCAGTTGGCAGCATGGGTGCATTCTGGACCATCCAGCGCGTGAACCTGTGGCTGCGCGCGCTGGGCTGATGGCGAAAAACGCTCCCAATCCGTCTTGGCATGGTACAATGTGCCAACCGCGCGAATATCGCCTGGGGCAACCGGTCAGTCCACGCACACATTGAGGGAATGTTCATGATTTCAAGGCATCTCGTCATCAAAATTTTCGTAGCACTGGCAATCACTGTGGTTTCTTTCACGGCGTATGCTACCCACAGCTGGAGTAATTACCACTGGTCGCGCACCACTCCTTCGTTTACCTTGCAAACTCTCAACAGCACCGTTTCCGCAGGCACTGGTGCCAATTGGCCAGCGTTGCTGTCTGCGGCAGCGTCCCAGTGGTCGCAGTCGACCAAGCTCGATCTGAATGTTGTTCCATACAGCAATGCACTAAAGGACCGTAAACGGTGCACCGCGGTCAGCGGCAAGATTCGTGTGTGCAATGCCGCCTATGGCAACAACGGCTGGCTGGGACTGGCTTCGATCAACATCACCAGCGTTGGCCACATCACGCAAGGCACGGCAAAAATGAACGACAGTTACTCTTCGACCTGGGCCGGTGACGCCAACGAAGCCCCGCACGTTATGTGCCAGGAAGTGGGTCACACCCTTGGCCTGGGCCACACCAGCGAGGACGGCAGCACCCAAAACACCTGCATGGATTATTCCAACAGCCCCACGAGTACCGCACCTAATCAGCATGACTATGACCAGCTGGTGACCATCTACGGCCATACCACCGATAGCAGCAATAGCTACAGTACCAGCTCAGCGGCCACGGCCTCCCCCGGTCAGAGTGGGATGGCGGGCGATGTTCCCCTGGGTAACCTGGTGCACAGGGGACACTTCCACGACGTGTATGTCGCACCGGATGGCCGTGGCGGACTGTGGATTACCCACGTCAGGCTGGCCCCCGGCTTCGAGCACCTCGACACCCAGTAGTTAGCGCACGCTCGTGTTTCGAGCCACCACTCAAAACGCCGGTCCCACGACCGGCGTTTTTTTAAGTGCGATACGCCCTGGTGGCCATTGCCCTGAACCTTTTCCTGCGTTGAGTACCTGGGAAGTCAAGCACTCTACTGCACAATGCAGGATAATGTCTGGCAGCAGATTCACCACCGGGAAAGCCATCCATGAGCAGCATATCAAAGCCACAGGGAGCAGCAGATACAGGCGACGTTTCCAAACCATTGGCTGAGTGCCTGACGCTGCAACGCAACGCCTACCTGGCGAGCCCAAACCCGGATTTTGCCCAGCGCAAGGCCGATTTGCTGGCGCTCAAGCGCATGGTTATTGAAAACCAGGAAGCCATGATCGCGGCCATCAGCAGTGACTATGGCAACCGCTCGCGCCACGAAACGCTGATCGCTGAGGTCATTTTCGTGCTGGAAGGCATCAACTTCGCCCTTGGGCGACTAAAACGCTGGATGAAGCCGCAGCGGCGCCACGTAGATCTCACTTCTTTTCCGGGCGCGCGCAACCGGGTCATCCCCCAACCCCTGGGCGTGGTCGGGGTCATTGTTCCGTGGAATTTTCCGCTGCAGCTTGCACTCGGTGGCCTTACTTATATTTTTGCCGCCGGCAATCGCGCCATGGTGAAAATGTCGGAGAATTCGAACGCACTGGCGCAACTCCTCATTACACTCAGCCCGCGCTATTTTCCGCCGGAAAAACTGGCGTTCTTCACGGAAACCGGTGAGGTTGGAATACAGTTTTCACAATTGCCGTTCGACCACTTGCTCTTCACCGGCTCTGGCCAGACGGGCCGCGCCGTGATGGCTTCTGCCGCAAGAAACCTGACGCCCGTCACGCTGGAACTGGGCGGCAAATCCCCGGCCGTGGTGGCGCCTGACTACCCAGTGAAAAAAGCTGTCGAGCGCATCCTGTTTGCCAAGCTGTTCAATGCCGGCCAGGTCTGTGTCAATGTGGACTATGTGTTTGTGCCGGAAGACAAGGTTGCTGAATTTGTTGCGGCCGCGAAAGAGTACGGCAGCAAGCACTGCCCGGATATCGACAGCCCGGATTACACATCCATCATTGATCACCGGTCATTTGTACGGCTACAGGATGCCCTGGCTGATGCTTCTGGCAAGGGCGCAACCCTGGTCAACCTCACTGCCGGGAAAGCTGCAAATCCCGAGCTGCGCAAAATCGCGCCGCATATCGTGTTGCATGCCAACAGCGACATGGTGTTACTGCAGCGCGAGATATTTGGTCCCATCATGCCGGTGCTCCCATATCGGGACGCGCAGGAAGTGGTGCAGTACATCAACCGGGGCGAGCGGCCGCTGTCGTTCTACCCATTTACCAACGACACCAGGTTACAGGGCTGGTATCTCGATCACGTCATGTCGGGCGGGGTCAGCGTGAATGAAGTGATGCTGCACACGACTCAGCACGACCTGCCCTTTGGCGGCGTGGGCGGCAGTGGCATGGGCCATTATCACGGCTCCGAGGGGTTTATTACGTTTTCGAAGTTGCGACCGGTGTTTTACCAGGCACGCTTCAGTATGATAAAATTCCTTGCCCCGCCCTACGGCAAGGTGGCTGACCGCTTGATTCGCTTCATGTTGAAACTGGAATCCTAGGGGCAGGAACAAACCCATGGAAGGCTTGCTTGAGAACATTCGCAATGTTGTGGGGGAATCCGGCCTTCTGCTCGGCGCGGATGTAACTGCCCGGTCCGATTCCTGGCCACCGCTGGGCGGCTGCCAGGCAAAAGCAATTGTCCGGCCCTGCAGCACCAACGAAGTATCTGCAGTGTTAAAACTGTGTCACCAGCACGGCCAGAGTGTTGTCACTCACGGAGGCCTCACCGGCCTGGCCGGTGGCGCCCTGACCAGCGGCGATGACCTCGTGATCTCGCTGGAGCGCATGCGGCGGTTGGAACCGGTTGATGCGATCAACCGCACCGTGCTGGTCGAGGCCGGCGTGCCTTTGCAGGCAGTGCATGAAGCGGTGACCGCCGCCGGGCTGTTGTTCCCCCTGGACCTCGGAGCACGGGGCAGTTGCACCATCGGTGGCAACTTGTCCACCAATGCCGGCGGCAACAGCGTGATCCGCTATGGCATGGCACGCGAGCAGGTGCTTGGAGTCGAAGCCGTATTGGCTGATGGCACCATCATTTCCTCGCTCAGCAGCGTGATCAAGAACAACACGGGCTACGACCTCAAGCAGTTGTTTATTGGCTCGGAAGGAACCCTGGGTATCATCACGCGCGCAGTGCTGCGTCTGCGCCCCGTGCCCCGCAGCCGGCAAACCGCGCTGGTGGCCATTGCAGATTTCACCCGTCTTGCACGCTTTCTGCCCATGATGGATGCAGCCCTCGGCGGCACCCTCAGCGCATTTGAGGTCATGTGGAACGACTTCTATTCGCTCATTGTGGCCGGTGGCAAAGCGCATGGACTGCCCCTGGACGCCTCCCACCCGTTCTATGTACTCATAGAGTCGAGTGGCGGCCAGGAAGACATTGACCGCGCCCGCTTTGAGCGCGCCCTTGAGCAAGCGTTCGAGGAACAGCTGATCGTGGATGCAGCGGTGGCGCAGAGCCGTCAACAGCGTGCGGACTTGTGGGCCATCCGCGACGACATCGACAACCTGTTCGCGGCCATGGACCCGCTGATCACCTTTGATGTCAGCCTGGGTATTGCCCACATGGACGAATATGTCCGCACCGTTCGTGCAAGGCTTCTGCAGCAGTGGCCGCACGGCCGGATGGTGGTTTTCGGCCATATTGGAGACGGCAACATCCACATCGTGATATCCGTCGGCAGTGACGATGCACAGGTAGTGCATGCCGTCGATGAAGTGGTGTATTCAACCCTGAAGCCCTACCGTGGCGTGATTTCTGCCGAGCACGGCATAGGGGTTTTCAAGCGGGAGTTTCTGTCCATCTCGCGCAGCGACAGCGAGATAAACCTCATGCGAACGCTCAAGCTGGCGCTGGATCCCAAGGGTATCCTGAATCCCGGAAAAATTTTTGCTGCTGCCGGTTGAGCGCATTTATGAACGGTGCTGAAAATCTCTTACACACCCTGGTGCAAAGCGGCGTAGAGGTTTGCTTTGCCAACCCGGGGACCTCGGAAATGGAGCTGGTTTCAGCCATTGGCAACAGCGCCGACATGCGCGCGATCCTGTGTCTGTTCGAGGGTGTGGCATCGGGTGCGGCTGATGGCTATGGCCGCATGAAAGAGAAACCAGCCCTTACCCTGCTGCACCTTTCTTCAGGTTTCGCCAACAGCATGGCCAACCAGCACAATGCCATGCGGGCGCACGTACCCGTGGTGAACATGGTGGGTGATCACGCCAGCTATCATTTGCAATACGATTCACCCCTGACGGCAGATGTTGCCGCACATGCACGTTTGCCTTCGGCCTGGGTACGAGTAGCGCAATCCGCCAATGATCTGGCCCTTGCCGGCGCACAAGCGGTGCAGGCAGCCATGCAAGGCAGCGGCAAGATCGCGACCTTTATCGCCCCCGCCAACCACGCATGGGAAGCGGCAAGCGAAGCCGTTCCGCCTTTGCCGCGCCCTGCGCGCGAGCAGGTTGCCCGTGAAATCATTAACGACACTCTTACCCTTTTGCACAATGGCAAAAGCACCACGCTGTTCCTCGGCGGACACGCGCTGCGGGAAGACAGCTTGCTGGCGGCAGGACGGATTGCTGCCGCCTGCGGCATACGGTTGCTATGCGAGACATTTCCGGCACGCCTGCAACGGGGCGCAGGGCGGGTCAAAGTGGAACGCCTGGCCTATTTTTCCGAACAGGCCGTGGCGCAGCTGCAAAGCGTGGAACAATTAATCCTGGTCGGAGCCAAAGCGCCGGTTGCCTTTTTCGCTTACCCCGGAAAACCCAGCTGGCTGGCGCCGGACCACTGCACCATTCACACCCTGGTTGATGTTGACCAGGATATATGCTCTGCCCTGCACACTCTCGCACAGGCTCTGGGCGCCACTGCCGCACCGGTGTTGACTGCAGAGGCTCCAGCCATGCCTGCACCCAGTGGGGCCCTGACAACCATGGCCATAGGCCAAAGCGTGAGCACCTTCATGCCCGAGCAGGCAATCGTTTCGGACGAAGCCAACACCTGCGGAATGACGCTGTTCCCTTTGACAGAGAATGCTCCTGCACACGACTGGCTGAACCTGACCGGCGGAGCGATTGGCCAGGGCTTGCCACTGGCTCTTGGAGCCGCCATTGCCTGCCCGGAGCGCAAAGTCATCGCCCTGCAAGCCGACGGCAGCGCGCTGTATACCCTGCAGGCACTGTGGACCATGGCACGTGAGCAGACTGACGTTACCGTGGTCCTACTCAACAACCGCAGCTACGCCATACTCAATGTTGAGCTGGCCAGGGTTGGGGCCGGACTGGGCAACGCAAAGACATTGTCCATGCTCAGCCTGTCACAACCGGATATCAACTGGGTGGAGCTTTCCACCGGCATGGGGGTTGCCGCCACGCGGGCTTGCAGCGCCGAAGAGTTTCATGCGCAGTTCGCTGACGCCATGGCCAGCAAGGGGCCCAGATTGATCGAGGCTATGGTAGTGCAACAGATGCCGGATGAGCTACTGCGTCATCCAGGCCTCCGAGCAGTCATCCCGACCCCAGGCAGTCATCCCGGCCACCGGGCCGGGATCCATCGGGATGACGGAAATAACTGTGGATCCCGGATCAAGTCCCGGGGCTGGATGAGCAACCTTAGCGCCACTCAACCAGCTCAGGGTTGAGCTCAGCAATCGTGTTTACGCCCATCAGCGCCATGGCGACAGCAATCTCCTTGCGGAAAATTTCCAGCAGATCGACCAGCCCGGACTCGCCACGGGCGGCCACGGCCCAAATCCACGGACGGCCAATGAACGCACCGCGTGCTCCCAGGCAAACTGCCTTGACTACGTCAATACCGCTGCGCACTCCGCCATCGAGGTATACCTCCACGCGCTGACCTACTGCGGCAACCACTTCCGGCAATTTGCGAATGGTCGAAGAGCTGCCGTCCAACTGGCGGCCACCGTGGTTGGATACGATGAGCCCATCAGCGCCGACATCTGCGGCGGCCCTGGCGTCATCCGCGCTCATAACCCCCTTGATGATCAACTTCCCTGCCCAAAGGTTTCTCAACCAGGCAATGTCCTGCCAGGTCACGCTGGTATCAAACTCGGACTGCATGTACGCCTTGTAGCTGGTCAGGTCCGTGGCATCGTGCAACTCATTGCGCAAGTTTCCAAAGCTGTGTGGCCTGCCGCGCAGGGCCACATCAACCAGCCAATGTGGTCTTCTGGCCACCTGACCGGCCCTGGCAAGCTTGGCTGCAAACGTGTGGCCCAACATGCCGTTGCGCAAATCACGATGCCGGGCACCGGTAACCGCCAGGTCAACGGTGAAGACCAGAGTTTCACAACCACTGGACCACGCCTGCTGCAATAGCCACGCCACCAGTTCACGGTCGTGCATCATGTAGAGCTGGAACCAGAAAGGGCCGGAGGCGGCAGCGGCTACCTCCTGCATCGAGCAGATTCCAACGGTGGACAGGGTGAAAGGAACACCTGCACGGCCGGCCGCTTTTACCGCCTGCACTTCACCGCGCCTGGCCATCATTCCTGCCAGGCCCAGCGGCGACAGTGCCAGGGGCATACTGACCTTGTGGCCCACCATGACGCTGCCCGTATCCACCTGGCTGACATCGCGCAGGACCCGTTGTTGCAAACAAACCCGGTCAAAGTCTGCCTGGTTGGCGGCCATGGTGCGTTCATCATTTGCGCCGCCATCGATGTAATCAAACAGAAAATGCGGCAAACGGCGGCGCGCGAGCCTGCGGTAGTCGCTTGCCGTAACGGGCCTGACGTTGCGTTTTGTCATCGTGGTTCCTGTGATTGTAGTCCACCCCTACCGGGCGCGGTACTTTAATGGGCGCCAAAGCGATAGAATGTGGGCACTGTTAAACGAGTCCAAACACTATCATGCCTGCCAATAACAAAGCACTCTCCCCCGTGCGTCAATTCCTCGTGGATCACCCGGAGGTGCAAACCTTCGAAGTGGTCATCACCGACCTCAACGGGATTCTGCGCGGCAAGTGGCTGCCCCGCTCCGCCGTTGACAAGGTTCTTGATGGCAAGCTCAAGATGAGCCTGACCTCGCTCTCAGCCGACGTCTGGGGCCGTGATGTTCCCATCCTGTGCCGGCAGACCGGCGATGGCGACGGAATCTGCAGTGCGGTGGAACAATCCATTCGTCTGCTGCCATGGCTGGAGCGCCCCACTGCCCAACTCATGCTGCAGCTCAACACCGAAGCAGGGGTGCCCTGGGGCTACGACGCAAGGGTTATTTTAAAACGCGTAGTGGATCGTTTCAAAAAACTGGGACTGACCCCGGTATGTGCCCCGGAACTGGAATTTTACCTGCTGCCGGAAGACCGCCAGGCCGATGGAACGCCGCGCATACCGTCCACCCGGGCAAACGGCACATTGAACCTGGGCGGGCAGTTGCTCAGCACGGAAGTCATGCAGGAGCAGGCAGTGCTATTGCATGAAATGCGCGCGGCCTGTGAATTGATGAAATTGCCGCTGGAGGGACTGGTCAAGGAGTTGGCTCCTTCCCAGTACGAGCTGAACCTGGAGCATGTTGATGATCCCATGCTCGCGGCTGATCATGCGCAAATGCTCAAGCAGACTGTCAAGAGCGTGGCCAGAAATCACCACCTCATCGCCAGTTTCATGGCCAAACCGTTTGGTGACCGGGACGGGAATGGATTCCACATGCACGTGAGCGTGCTGGATGCCAAGGGCAAAAATATCTTTGACGATGGCACGGAGCGCGGCAGCGACATGATGCGCCATGCCATCGCCGGCTTGTCGCAAACCATGGCCGATTGCATGCTGATTTTTGCACCGCACAATAACTCCTACCGGCGCTTGCGCCGTGGTGTGCATGGGCCGCTGGTGCCTACCTGGGGCTACGAAAACCGTTATACGGCGATACGCATTCCCAATGGCGAAGGCGAGGCCCGGCGCATTGAACACCGCATTGCCGGCGCCGATGCCAACCCCTACCTGAGCCTGGCCGCCATATTGGCCGGCATTGCCCATGGCATTGAGAACAAGCTGATAGCCGATGAACCCACCACGGGTGGGCCACAGGATGTAGATCCGGTATTACCGGGAAACTGGTACGAAGCCCTGCGCGAATTTGAACACTCGGAATTCATTGCCACGGCGATGGGTGCAGACTTCCGCCAGGCCTTCAGTGCCATCAAGCGCATGGAACAGCTGGAATTCAGCGGCACGGTGACTCCGCTGGAATACAACACCTACCTGGTGCTGGCCTAGCGCGCTGCGGCCTATTTGTCGAACTTCAGCCGGGAAACCCGGATCGCCCGGTGGCCCTGGAAGGCGGGCTGGGCGGTTGCCGGCCAATCCTCCATGAGTGGCTGCAGCAGTTCTGCCGGCAGGTCGAAGCGGGCCTTGACGACCACGTCCAGCGGCATTCCTCCCTCGACTTCAAACTCAAGGCGATTCCGGCCTGTCTTGGGGTGGTTGATGCCCACGTTGTTGCCTGCGCTGAAGGCTTTCATGTCCCCGCCCGCTGAATAAGCCACGACGCCGTTCCACAGTGCGCGATTCAAGCCGGCGGTGGCAGGGAACTCAAAAACCAACTGGCGAACGCCGGTCGGAACCTCCAGCTCGAGTGCATGAAACTGACGCTTGCCTTGTTTATCGGCTGGCTGCGACGATCTCTTGATCTCAACGAGGTCGGGCAGTGCCAGGCTTGCGGTCGCTCGCGCCAAAACCTGCCGGCCTGCTTCAATCTCTAATCCGTCCTTGGCCGGCTTGCTGCTGGCCGGCAAGGTTTGTGCAACAAAATCGTTGCGCGCTGCATAGGCCGCGTCCACCTGCCCCAGCCCACTCTCGAGCAGCAATAATGGTTCGGGCAGTGTTTCGTCCTGCAGGTACACGATCTCCATGTCGCGCGGTGCACTCATGGTGTAGGCCGGTACGAAATGCTGGGCCACACAGGCTGCAGCGATCAGCACCAACAGCCCGTGACTCAATCCGCCCTTGGCGTCCCCGCCCTCGAAGTACCACACCAGCAACGGCAGGGCAGCCAGCGAGGGCAGCAGCAGGGGCATCATCTTGAACTGGCTCAAACGGAAGTTGAGCACCACATCCAGCTGGAAAAAGAAATAGAAACCGACATAAACCGCTGCGAGGAAACCAAACAGTGCGGCAAAAGCGAGTCGCGGTTGTCTACTCCAACGGAAGCCATCCAACACCAGGCCCAGTGAGAAACCCAGCAGGGGCAACACCGCAATAAAGCCGGCTATTGGCAAGGCATAGGCCAGGGCGAGGGCCAGAGCAGCAAACAGAGACCAGCAGGTCAGCATCACCGAACCGGTGGACGCGTGGGGCGCCAGAAAACGCAGCACCCGGCCCAGCACCCAGATTGCGGCAAAGAATAAGGTTAGCCGGCCCAGCCAGGGAAATGGATGCTGCAAGGGGCTTATGTCCACCCAGAGTCCAAGGGGATATGACAACAGCCAGCCTGCGGCGGGCAAGGCAAGAGCGAGCAGGCCAACACCCAGAAAGGTCCACACGACCTGGCGGAACGTTATCTGGCGGGGATATGACCGTCGAATGGCCGCCATCACCAGCACACTCAGCACCAGCGCAAGGCCAATGGCACTGCTGACCGGGTAATGCAGCAATGCGCGTCCAAACAGATCGATGTAGGCAGCATCTTCCTCGGACCGCTCGAGAATGCTGCGTTCGTCCATGGCCAGCAGCATGGACCAGGCATTTTGCCCGTGATGTTGCAGGCTGCGCTGGTCGAGGTGGTTGAGAGCATCAATGGCCGAGTGGTAAATCGCTGCATCCCCAATGAAGGCAAAATTGACCCCCGGCCGATCATATTCGCGGTACACCGAGAAATCGGTGTCGTTCGGCATGTGGCGGTAGACCTCGTAGGCCACGGAGTTGGCCACGGGCCGGTCAAGGTTTTTCGCCAGCATGCGGATCAGGCCGCGATTGCCTGGCCCCGTTTCAAACATGATGCTGGCCCCGCCGGCCCCGCGGGCTTCAAGGTTGATCACCGCCTGCACCCCGCCAAACAGTGGATCTTCCTTGGCAAATGCAGCGGCGCCAATCAGCCCCTGCTCTTCACCATCGCTAAACAGAAAGATCAGATCATGCTGGAACTGCTTTGCCACGGACGCCATGCGCGCGACTTCCAGCACTGCGGCCACGCCTGCCCCGTCATCGGCAATTCCGGGACCGGCCCAGCTGCTGTCGTAATGTGCGGTGAGGAGCAAGGCCTTACCCGGCTGGCTGCCCGCCAGCACAGCCACCACGTTATCAACCGGGCTGCATCGACCAATTTCCGGGCGGCAGAAAAACCGGCTTTGCACCTGTGGTGAATATCCGAAACGCTTGAGTATGGCGACCAGGCGGTCACGCACGACGGCGTTTTCAGCGGAGCCGCTCACATGTGGAATGCTTTCAGGATACAACTCACGCAGCAGCACAACAGCCCGGGGAGCGGAAAAAACCCAATCCGGCCGGTCCACCTGGCGGATCTTCGCTGGCTCCCCGCCGCTGTAAACACCCCAACCCAACAGGACGCAGGCCAGCAGGAGGAAGAAGGGTTCGCGCAGCAGGTTCATGCGCTGAGTTTACTGTGCGCGCGGCGTGATTGCAGCAGGGTCTTAAGTCCCGCTCAAAATAATCGTGCTCAGAACAACCGCGTCACGAACAGCTCGATGCTGCGTCCGGTCAGGCGGTAGTACTGCCCCTCACCCAGCTCGCTCTCGGCCACCGGCGGCCGTTCGTCGCCCAGGTTGTAACCCGCCAGGGTGAAATCCCAGTGTTCCAGTCGCCAGCCCAGGGTGACATCCCAGGTACTATAGGATGGAACCAGCGCCGTGTTGCGCTTGTTGAGGTATTGGTTGCCGACATAATTCCACACCACTGAGCCATGCAGTCCAGTCACAGGGTGGTATACCAGGCCCAATGCGGCGAGGTGATCGGGCGACATTTCCAGCCGCTT
>SHZL01000035.1 GCA_009692275.1 Lysobacterales bacterium
CGAGCACTATCTCCATGTCAGCCGGTAGCGTGTCGGCAAGCGTGGGCAACAGTTCGCGCACCCGGCGGGCGACCTCGAGCGGATTGGCGCCGGGCGCCGGCTTGATGTCGATGAAGACGGCCTCGCGTCCGCTCGAAAACGAGGCGAATTCGATGTTCTCGTTGGACAGTTCCACTTCGGCCACGTCGCCGAGGCGCACGCGCGCCTCGCCATCCTGGCGCACCACGATGGCGGCGAACGCAACGGGGTCCTGCAGATACGTCCGCGCATCCACACTCTGCTGCACCCACTCGCCCTTGATGCTGCCGGCAGCGGAAATATAGTTGTCGCGCTCGATCGCGGCACGCACATCTTCCGCCGTGACGCCCATTGCTGCCATCTCCGCCGGATTCAGCCACACTCGCATTGCAAAATATTTTCCGCCAAATATTTCCGCCTCACCCACACCCTCCAGCGTCGCAACTTCGGGCTGCACGGAGCGCAGCAGGTAGTCGGTTATCTGTGCGATGGACATCTGCTTGCTGCGCACGGCGAGGTACATCAGCGCGTCGCCGCCGGTGGCGCTGGTGACCACCGGGTCCTCGATTTCACGCGGCAGGCGGCCGCGTGCCTCGTTCACTCGCGCGATGACTTCCGACATTACGGCGGTGGTGTTTTCGCCGAGCCGGATATTGACGTTGATGGTGGAGGAGCCGGGGCCGGACTCCGAAGTGATGTAATCGACGCCACGCGCACTGGCGATGCGCTGCTGCAGGGGTGCTGTCACAAATCCCTGCACCGTGGATGCACTGGCTCCCGGATAGGCGGTGCGCACATACACCACGCCGCGTTCCAGTTCCGGGAATTGCCGCAGCTGCAATTTGTTGGCTGCCTGCAATCCGAGCAGCAGCATCAGGCAACTCAGCACGATGGCGAGCACCGGGCGCTGGATGAAGATATCAGTGAATTTCACAGCTGCACTTTTTCATCGACAACGACGCGGGCGCCACGATACAGCTTGTTTTGCCCGGCCGTTATGACGCGCGCACCCGCTTCCAGGCCGGCAATGATGGCGATCCGCCCGGCACGCGTCTCTCCGGCTTCGACAACATGGGGCGCCTGAGTGAGCTCTCCCGCTGCGCTGGTCTCGAGCACGTATACGATATCGCCTTGCAGCGAATAGGTGAGCGCGGTCTCGGGAACCGTGACCACGGCGCGCCGCCCCGGCAACGCCACGCGTACGGAAACAAAACTCCCGGGCACCAGCGTGCTGTCTTTGCCCAGCCGCGCGCGCACACGCCGGTTGCGCGTCTCGGGATCGATCTTCGAGTCGAGAGCCAGCACCGTGGCGGGTGCCGCTTCGCCGGGGTCGTCGGCAAGTCTCACCTCGACCGAAAAGCCGGGGTTGATGGCGGCCGCCTCCCGCGCGGGCACGCTGAAGTCGACATCGAGGGCGCTGAGATCCTGCAGTGTCGCAATCACGGTTCCAGGAGAGACATAATCCCCGATATCCACGAGCCGCAATCCCGTCGTGCCGGCGAACGGTGCGTGAATGCTCCTGTTGCGCAAGCGCGCTTCGATTTCGGCAAGTTGCGCCTTTGCCTGTGCGAGATCGGCCTGCGATCGATCGTACTGGGTTTGCGAGATGGTTTTCTGCACAAGCAATTTCTGGTCGCGGTCGAACACCAGTTGCGCAAGATGCAGCACGGCAATCTGGTTTTGCCGGCTGGCCTGCTCGATCTTGTCGTTGAGCACTACCAGCAACTGCCCCGCGGCAACTTGATCGCCCGAATCGAAATTCAGGCTGGTGACAACGCCGCTCTCTTCGGAGGTGATATCGACGCCGCGCACGGCTCCCACGGTGCCTACCGCCTCCACGTGGGTGTCCCAGGATTCCGTGCGCGCGACCGCCGCCGCTACTGCAACAGGTGGCGGAGCAAAGGCATCGTCACCGGCAGGCGGGGCGCGCCATACCATCAGGCCACCAATGGCACCGAAGATACAAAGCAGCAAGGTTCCCACGACGAAATAGGAGCGCAAGGGGATAGGTAGCATAAAAGCTATATTGCCAGAAATTCACAGTTACTGGGAAGTTACTGGGAAGCCCATAAGCGGGGTAGCCCATAAGCTCATATTTACCTTCCGCGGGTTGCGAAATCTGGCGAAATCTCAGCGGGTTTGAAGCTGCCAAGCTGGATTCCGCCCTGGTGAAGCTCTATTTCAGGCTAATTCCTGCTTGCAGGGCAAAAGACACCGTACCGCCGATTTTATAGCAGCCGGAAGTTTGAATGATGGGCTTCCTCAAACAAGCCAGCTTGCTGTGACTGGGCTTAGTTCTCCTTAGGGTCGGAAGCTGCCGTATGTCATCCGGGCGGGTAACTGGCTGGTTGCCACTGACCTTTCCTCTGTAGTCGATCCAGCTTTTGGGGAGACCATCAATCAGGCAATCTTTTTGCGAAGCCCACCGGGGCCCATAGCCGAGCAAGCTGTGTCGCCTTGAAGGCCAGAAGTGGCGAGTGATTTGTGAGAAAATAGGTGGTGTGAAACCTGGGAAAAAGTTGCAAATCATGAACAGCAAGCTAACCCCTAAACAGCGCACATTTTGCGAAGAATACCTGGTTGACCTCAATGCCACTCAAGCGGCTATACGTGCTGGTTATAGCAAGAAAACTGCAAAAGAGACGGGGTGTGAAAACCTGTCAAAACCTAACATTCAGGATGCCATTCGCACGGCTATGGACGAAAGGTCGTTACGAACACGAATAACCGTGGATCGGGTACTAGCAGAAATTGCAAAAATCGGGTTCTCTGATATACGTGAAATCTTCACTGCAGATGACAAACTTCGTTCCATCGCTGATCTGCCGGATGACATTGCCGCCGCTGTTCAGTCAATTGAGGTTGCAGTCAGGCCAACAGGCCTGGCCGATGATGATGGTTTCAAGGATGGTGAACTCGTTTACAAGATTAAGCTTTCCGATAAGCTGAAGGGGCTTGAACTGCTGGGCAAGCATCTGGGCATGTTCAACAGCAAAGTTGGGCCCCGCCGAGCAGTGACCCTATATTTGAATTACGGTAGTGACAAGACCGCTAAATTGATTGAACAGAGCATCTGATTGACTGGGGTGCTTACGAAGAGCGATTGAATGGTTTTGTCCGACTTACACTCAATCAGATTGCCCGCCTGCCTGAAGTTATGCACCGGGTTGGCCTATCGAGGTCATCGATCTACCTATACATCCAGCGCGGTCAGTTTCCTGCCCCAGTCCAGGTTGGCAGTAGAAGCGTTGCTTGGAACTCTGAGGACATTGATGCGTGGATTCAGGACAAAATTTCAAAGTCCAACCCTGCTCAATAGTTTTGGTGTCTTCAGATCAGCAAAGCTGTTACAAAAGCGAGCAAAAACCCACGCCGTAGTGACCCCTGGGTGACCCAGAAAGAAAAATCCTGCATCAGAAGAATCGTAAGATATTGATTGTACTGGTGGTGATGGGTGGACTCGAACCACCGACCTCAGCATTATGAGTGCCGCGCTCTAACCGGCTGAGCTACATCACCTTCTCTGGTTGCCCCGCTTGGGGGTGAATGGTTGAGCAATTCAAGCGGGGCGCAAATTCTGTAGTCAGCTGCCCCGATTGTCAACCAGCGGCAACTTTCCGCGTCTTTTTTCCAGCTTTGCCCGACTCTAGAATCTGTACCCGTACGCATCCAGAAACCGCTGTTCAATCTCCGCCAGGCCGGGCGTGTGGTTCTGCGGGCCCTGGTGGGCGATCTTGATGGCGCCCATGAGCGAGCCGATGCGGCAGGTGGTGACCAGGTCGAGGTCGTTGAGCAGGCCATAAATCAGGCCGGCGCGGTGGGCATCGCCGCAACCCGTTGGATCCTTGACGGACTCTGCCTTGACGGCGGTAATCTCTGTTTCCTCGCCCGCGGTAATGACGGTGGACCCCTCGCCGCCGCGCGTGACAATCAGCGCCTCGACCAGGCTGGCAATAGCGCGCCCGTTCATGCCGGTACGTTCCTGCAGTAGCTGGAATTCGTAATCGTTGAGCACTACCCAGTGGGCTTGTGCAATCAACTGCCGCAGTTCCGCGCCATCGAACAGGGGCATAGCCTGGCCCGGGTCGAAAATGTGCGGAATATCGGCGGCCTTGAAATCGGCGCTGTGCTGCAGCATGGCCTGTTTGCCGTCCGGTCCCACGATACCGATCTTGATGCCCTCGGCCTGGCTGACGCGGTTGAGATAGCTGTGCATCATGGCACCGGGGTGGAACGCGGTAATCTGGTTGTCTTCAATATCAGTGGTGATGAAAGCCTGGGGGGTGAACTCACCCGGGAGGTGGCGCACGTAGCGCGTGGAAATGCCGAGTCTGTCCAGGTGTTCGCGGTACGGCCCAAAATCATCGCCCACGGTGGCCATGGGGTAGGGCGTCCCGCCCAGCAGTTTGAGGTTGTAGGCAATGTTTCCGGCCACCCCGCCAAACTCGCGACGCATTTTCGGCACCAGGAAAGACACGTTCAGCATGTGCAACTTGTCCGGAAGAATGTGATTTCTGAATGGCTCCGGGAACACCATAATGGTGTCATACGCCAGTGAACCGCAGATCAGTGCCGCCATGTTTTTCCCGTCCGGTGCCATACAAATTGCCATACAAATTGTTATACAAACTGCTATACAAACTGCTATACAAACTTTGGGTATTCTAGCGGATTCGAGTCAATTCAGGTGGATAAGACGCCCCTGATGGGTGTGATTCCTGATATATCACGATTGGCCAAAACCCCCGGTTTGCGCTCCTCCGGTCAGCGTGGTTTTTTCACGGATGTCGTATAAATACAGTGTTTTACAGGATTTTCCTGTTGCGGGGGAGCCCGTCGGCTGATACATTAGCCAACCCCAAACAAATGCAAAAGTCACGGAAAGGACGTTATGGCATTCAAAAGTCTTCGCGGGCTGTTTTCCAACGATTTATCGATTGATCTGGGTACAGCCAACACACTAATCTATGTGCGCGGGCAGGGCATTGTGCTCAATGAGCCCTCGGTGGTCGCGGTGCGCATGGACCGTGGTCCGGGTGGTCCGCAGTATGTTGCCGCAGTGGGCACCGAGGCAAAGCGCATGCTGGGCCGCACCCCTGGCAACATCCGCACCGTGCGGCCACTGAAGGACGGCGTGATCGCCGACTTCAACATGACCGAAGCCATGCTGCAGCATTTTATTCGCAAGGTGCACACCTCACGCTTCTTGCGGCCCAGTCCGCGGGTACTGGTGTGCGTTCCGTGCAGTTCCACCCAGGTGGAAAGAAAGGCCATCAAGGAGTCGGCCGAAGGCGCCGGCGCTCGCGAGGTGTTCCTGGTCGAGGAGCCGATGGCCGCCGCGATCGGCGCCGGCATTCCGGTGCACGAAGCGCGCGGCTCCATGGTTTTGGACATCGGTGGTGGCACTTCAGAAGTGGCGGTCATTTCCCTTAACGGCCTGGTGTACTCCAACTCGGTGCGCGTGGGAGGAGACAAGTTTGACGAGGCCATCATCAACTACGTACGGCGTAACTATGGCACCCTGATCGGCGAAACCACGGCCGAGCGCATCAAGATCGAAATCGGCTGCGCCTGGCCCGACGAGGTGCCCCAAACGATGGAAGTGTCCGGCCGCAACCTGGCCGAGGGCGTGCCCCGCAATGTGACCATTTCCAGCAATGAAGTGCTCGAAGCCATGAATGAAAGCCTGTCCGCTATCCTCGTGGCGGTCAAGACTGCGCTGGAGCAAACACCTCCGGAATTGTGCTCGGACGTTTCGGAAACCGGCATCGTGTTAACCGGTGGTGGTGCCTTGCTGCGCGGCATTGATCGCCTGATCAGCGAGGAAACCGGTTTACCCGTGTTTGCTGCGGACGATCCGCTCACCTGCGTAGCCCGGGGTGGTGGCCGCGCGCTGGAATTGATGGATCAGAAAAACGGTGATTTTTTCTCCACCAGCTGACCTGACCTCCCTTAGCGCCGTGGAATTTTGAATTGGTAGCGGAAAATTGGTAGCGGAAAATTGGTAAGTGGAGGAGTCCAGGTCGGGGCGAGGTTTTCAGCACAAACAGCGCTGACGGCCCGGTTGATGATGTACGGCCTGCTGGCTGTCGTGCTGATGGCCATGGATCATCGGGGCCAGTATGTGCCGCGCTTTCGCAGCCTGGCCGGGCACCTGGTAGAGCCCGTGCATTATGTCGTCGAGTGGCCGGTGCGCGCCTTGCGCGGCGTGTTCGGCTACCTGCAAAGCACCCAGGCACTGCGTCGCGAAAATGCAGCCTTGCAGCGCGACCTGTTGCAGCAAAAGGCCTCGCTGCAGCGTTTGGACGCAATGATGGAGGAAAACACCCGCCTGCGCACCTTGCTTGAGGGCGCCTCCTCTGGCCGGCGCTTCGAATTCCAGTTTGCCGAAATGATCGAAGTGGACCTGGATCCTTTCTCGCACAAGGTCATCATTGACCATGGCCGTGACCGCGGCATCGTCAGCGGCCAGGCGGTCATTGACGGCGCGGGTATCATGGGGCAGGTGGAGGATGTTTTTCAGGGTCAATCCACGGTGCGATTGATTTCCGATCCCAACCACGCTTTGCCGGTGCAGATCAACCGAACGGGATTGCGCACCGTGGCCTTCGGCACAGGGGATACTGCCCATCTCAGCATGCCCGCCGTGCCGCGCGAGGCCGATGTGCGCATTGGCGACCTGGTGGTCACCTCCGGCCTGGGCGGCCGCTTCCCCAGCGGCTACCCCGTTGCCATCGTTGCATCCATAGACCGCCGGGAAGGCCTGACCTTTGCGCAGGTGATGGCCGTGCCAATAGCCGCACTGGACCGCGGACGCGAGGTGCTGTTGCTGAAATCTGTGGCCCCGGATCCAGCAGTCCCGGATCCGGCAGTGCCTGGTCCAGCAACCCCGGTTCCAGCAACCATGGCGCCAGCGGCATCGGAGGCCGCCCCGCCGGCGCATGAATAGCCACCGCGAGCGCATCTCCCCGGTACTGATCACCCTTGCAGTCGCGATGGTGCTGACCATTTTCCCCTTGCCATCGGCGTTAGTTCCGATGCGACCTTACTGGGTGGCCCTGGTGCTGATTTTCTGGTGCCTGGAAACACACAGCCTGATCACCCTGGGCAATGCATTCCTGGTCGGCCTCGTGCTGGACCTGCTTACGGGCAGCTTGTTGGGCATGCATGCGCTCGGGCTGGTTATCCTGATGTTCCTGGTCACGCGCTTCCGTGCCCGTTTGCGTTTTTTCCCGCCCTGGCAGCAAGCCTTGTCGGTGCTGGCACTGCTGCTCAATGACCGCATCATTCTGCTGTGGATCATCAGCCTCGAGGGGGATGCTTTACCGCCGGCAAGTTTCTGGCTGGCGCCGCTGATCTCCACCTTGCTGTGGCCGTGGGTTTTCCTCTTGCTGGACCATTACCGCAGCCTGGCCAGGCACCACAAGGCAAAATGAATACCCCAAATAGCATTATGGGCAGCCTTAGCGGTGGCAACGGGCGCGGCCGGCCCATCAAGGACGTGGTGTTCGAGTCACGGCTGTTCCGCAGTCGCGCCACCTTTGGCCTCGTGTTGCTTGCGCTGGCGACCGCCGTGTTACTGGCGCGATACACCTGGTTGCAGGTCGTTGCCCACGAAGAATTTTCCGCGCGTTCCAACAGCAACCGCGTGCGGGTGGTGCCGGTTGCCCCCAATCGTGGCTTGATCTACGACCGGCGCGGTCGGCCCCTGGCCGAAAACATACCCGCGTACCGCCTGGAGATCGTGCCGGAAAAGGCGGGTGAGCTGGAAGACACCCTGACCCGGCTCGCAACCATCGTCGAGTTGCCGGAAGACGCCGTGGAGAAATTTGCCCGCGATCGCAAGCGCTACCGGGAGTTTGATGCAGTCCCGCTCAAGTTCAATCTGAGTGAAGAAGAGGTGGCGCGGTTTGCCCTTGATCGTCACCGCTACCCCGGTGTGGATATTGCGCCCTACCTGTCGCGCTACTACCCGTACGGTGAACTGCTTACGCATGTACTGGGTTATGTCGGACGCATTGACGAAGGGGACCTCCTGCGGCTGGACAGCGCCGATTACCGGGCGACTTCACACACCGGCAAGAGCGGTATTGAACGCCAGTACGAAACCGCCCTGCACGGGCACAGCGGCGTGGAGAGAGTTGAAACCAATGCCGGTGGCAGGGTCATACGCTCGCTGGAGCGTACCGACCCGGTGCATGGTGACGACCTGGTCCTGTCACTGGACATACAGGTGCAACAGGCTGCCTGGGATGCACTGGGTGACCGGCCGGGCGCGGTTGTGGCTATTGATCCGAACGATGGCTCGGTGCTGGCGATGGTCAGCAAGCCGGCCTTTGATCCCAACCTTTTTGTCCACGGCATCAGCACAGCGGATTACCAGGCCATCCTGGCGTCTCCCGGACGTGCGCTCCTGAACCGCGTAATCCAGGGTGGCTACGAGCCTGGTTCCACGCTCAAACCTTTTGTTGCGCTCGCCGGCCTCGAGCTCGGTGTTACCAGCGCCGACAAGAAAGTATTTTCCAGCGGCAATTTTTACCTGCCCGGACTTGATCGTCCATTTCGTGACTGGCGCAAAGGCGGGCATGGCTGGGTGGACATTACTTCCGCCCTGGAGCAATCGGTCAATACCTACTTTTACCATTTGGCGCTGGATCTGGGTATTGATCGGATGCACGACTACCTGGCGCAATTCGGGTTTGGCAGCGTAACCGGCCTGGATCTGCCGGGCGAGCTAACCGGCATCTTGCCGTCGCGCGAATGGAAAATGGCCCAGTACCATCAGCCCTGGTATCCGGGCGAGACGGTCATTTCCGGCATCGGCCAGGGTTATAACGTGGTGACACCCTTGCAACTGGCAGTGGCGGTGGCTGCTATTGCCAGTGGGGGCCGGCGGTTTGCGCCGCAACTCCTGTACGCGTCCAAGCGAGCCGGAAATCAGCAGGCGACACGCCAGCAGGCCGCGGAGATCCTGCAAATTCCGGTGGTCAGCGAACAAAACTGGGATACCGTGCGCGAAGGCATGCGCCGGGTCGTGCATGGCTCTGCCGGCACTGCGCGGGCCCTGCAGCCGCTGGACGGTTACGAAATGGCGGGTAAAAGTGGCACCGCCCAGGTCATAGCGCAGGCACAAGGCAAGGACTATGACGAAAGCCACACTGCTGCCAACCTGCGCCATCACGCACTGTTCATCGGGTTTGCTCCGGTTGGCCGGCCGACGATCGCGGTTGCGGCCGTGGTCGAGAACGGGGGCGGCGGTTCACGCCAGGCAGCACCCGTGGTCAAGGCCGTGATTGATGCCTGGCTGGCACAGGAAATGCCGCAGGAGATGCCGCAATGAAAGGACTCCTGCCCGGCTGGTTTGGTTTGCCACGGCTCGACTGGACCTTGTTGCTGGCCCTGATGCTGCTGGCCGCATTGGGTTTGCTGGTGCTTTACAGTGCCTCCGGTGAGGACCCGGGTGCGGTATACCGGCAAGCAGCACGGGTAGGCGGCGGAGTAGTGCTGATGCTGGGGCTGAGCCTGGTTCCGCCCCACGTGCTGCGCTCGTGGACGCCGTGGCTTTATGGCCTGGGCCTCGTCCTGCTGGCGTTGACCTTGCTCGCTGGCGAAGGGCGCGGTGCAGACCGCTGGCTGGACCTGGCCGTCATTCGATTTCAACCGTCGGAAATCATGAAGCTGGCCGTGCCCATGATGGTTGCGTGGTTTTTTAATCCGCTCAGTCTGCCGCCCTCGATCAGGGCCACCCTGGTGGCCAGTGTCCTGCTGGGCGTTCCCGCCGCGTTGATAGCGGACCAGCCGGATCTTGGCACCGCCATGCTGATTGCGGTCAGCGGGTGCACCACGATTTTTCTCGCCGGACTGCGCTGGCGTTACATCCTGGGCCTCGGCAGCCTGGTTGCAGCGGCCCTGCCGGCTTTTTGGTACATGATGCACGAGTATCAGCGCAACCGGGTCCGCACCTTCCTTGATCCGGAATCCGACCCGCTCGGCAGTGGTTGGAACATCATCCAGTCAAAAATTGCAGTGGGCTCCGGCGGGTTGCTGGGCAAGGGCTGGCTGAACGGAACCCAGTCGCACCTCGAGTTCATTCCGGAGCGGCACACGGATTTCATCCTCGCAGTCCTTGCGGAGGAATTCGGACTGTTGGGAGTCGCCTTACTGCTGGTTCTGTACGTGGTGATTACTGTGCGCTGCATCTATATTGCCGGCATGGCCAAGGACACCTACTCGCGCCTGCTGGCCGGCAGCCTCGGCTTCACCTTTTTTGTCTACGTGGTGGTCAATTGCGGCATGGTTGCGGGGCTGTTACCCGTAGTCGGTGTGCCCTTACCGATGATCAGTTTTGGCGGCACGTCAATGGTCACCTTGCTGGCCGGGTTTGGCATCGTGATGTCGATACACGGCCACAGGAATTTTATCCGCTGAGTCGTTGTCCCAGCCCGCAGCGATTCG
Organism: Lysobacterales bacterium; assembly: GCA_009692275.1. GTDB lineage: Bacteria > Pseudomonadota > Gammaproteobacteria > Xanthomonadales > SZUA-36 > SHZL01. The sequence continues at coordinate 10,474 of SHZL01000035.1, forward strand.
GTTACACTGGGCGCGGGTTGTCAGGGTTGTGGTTCACCCGTGGATCTGGATACCGTGAGAACACATTTGAAAAACATGAAGCGGTTGGTCTTGCTCACGTTGTTGTCAGCCACCAGCACATCCTGCCTGGCGGAGCAGCACCCCGGGGCGGAAGAGTTTGCGAAAAAGGCCGCGGCCGAGTACCAGCTCGACGAGCAGCAAGTGCTCGCCATCCTGGCGCAGGCTGAATTCAAACAGTCCATTGTGGATGCCATGACCCGGCCGGCCGAAGCCAAGCCCTGGTTCGAGTATAGGCGCATTTTCCTCACCGACAAACGCATCAATGGCGGAGTGCAGTTCTGGCGCGAAAACCAGGCAGACATTACCCAGGCGGCTGAACAATTCCAGGTCGACCCGCAAGTGATCGTAGCCATCATTGGAGTTGAGACCTTGTATGGCGCAATCACGGGTAATTACCGTGTGCTCGATGCGCTGGCCACCCTGGCGTTTCATTACCCGGCTACGCTGCGCGACCGTTCAGATTTTTTTTCCAGCGAATTGATGAATTTCATCGTGCTCAGCCAGGAAGAGGGTATACCGGTCGATGAGGTGACCGGCTCATACGCCGGGGCCATGGGGCTGGGGCAGTTCATGCCCAGCAGCTACCGCGAGTACGCTGTTGACCTCAATGGCGATGAGCGTCGTGACTTGTGGAGTTCCGTGGACGACGCGATCGGCAGCGTGGCCAATTACTTGCACCGGCATGGCTGGGCTTACAGAGAACCCGTGGTTCTGCCCCTGTCGCTGAAGCAGGGGGCCAGGCTGGAGCTGGTGGCTGACGGCGACTACAAGCCGCACAAGACCATGGGTGAAATGACGGCCGGCGGCTTCATCAGTGCCACACCGGTGGACGCTGCTAAACTGGTGACGGTGATCAGGTTGCAAGAAGAGAACTCCGCAGCTTACTGGCTTGGCTTCAACAATTTCTACGTCATCACCCGCTACAACCGCAGCCCCCTGTATGCCATGGCGGTATACGAACTGAGCGAGGAAATCCGCCGGGAAATGACTGAGTGAGCATCCTGGCCCGGTGCTGGTGTGGATATTTTTTCGCCGGCGCACTGGCGCTGCAACTGGTGGCCTGTGCCGGCAAGCAGGAAAAGAAAGCCCTTCCGGAAGAAGAGCCCGGTGACGGTCCTCCCCTGAGCTCGATCCGGGCATCCGATGTCAAGGATGCGCAACCGGCCGATGAGCCGCGCGCGCCCTATGGCAACCAGTCGCCCTACGAGGTGTTTGGCAAGAAGTACTACGTGCTGGAGTCGAATGAGAATTACGTGCAGCGCGGGACAGCATCCTGGTATGGCACCAAGTTTCATGGGCGCAGAACATCCAGCGGAGAGCCCTACGACCTGCACCTGGCAACTGCTGCTCACAAAACGCTGCCTTTGCCCACCTATGCTGAGGTCACGAACCTGGACAATGGCCACAAGGTCATAGTGAAAATTAATGATCGCGGGCCGTTCAAGGATGATCGCCTGATTGATATGTCGTACGGCGCTGCCCTGCGCCTGGACATGATCGGCACAGGCACAGCCCCGGTTGAGGTGCGCGTGATTGATACGCGTGGCTTGCAATTTGCGGCCACGGAACCTGACAAGGTTAGCGAGACCTGGTTGCAGATCGGGGCTTATGGTGAACAGGATGGGGCGGAGGACCTCGCCCACCGCCTGACCGGGGCAAAGCTCAAACCGGTCAGCATTCAGCACAGCAACAACGTCTTTCGCGTATGGCTGGGACCATATGACAGTAACAACGAAATCAACGAAGTAATTGAAAAGGCCATTGAACTTGGCTTTGAACGCCCCTATAAAGTGAACCGTTAAGGGCCTTTCCTCCCATAAACGTTATTTCCCGCAAGATTCACCCCAAGATTCCCCACATGACCATGAAACGCAAAATCGTATTGATGCTGGCCCTGCTGGCAAGCCTGGGTTCCGCCCTGGCCCAGGTTCCACCGGTTCCTGCCGCGGCAGGCAAAACCGAAACGCCGCCCGTGCCGGCGCCCCCTCAGTTAACTGCCAGCAGTTACATACTGATGGACTTCAACAGCCTCGATGTGCTGGTGGAACATAATCCTGATCAGCGCCTGGAGCCCGCCAGCATTACCAAGCTGATGACCTCTTACGTGGTGTTCGAGGAACTGTCCAAAGGAAAGATCAAGCTGGATGACACCGTAATCGTCAGTAAAAGCGCCTGGCGTATGGGCGGATCACGCATGTTCATTGACCCCACGATGACTCCAACGGTCCAGGAATTGATTCGCGGCATGATCATCCAGTCGGGAAACGACGCCTGCGTTGCTCTGGCCGAACACATTGCAGGAACCGAGCAGGCCTTTGCTGACCTGATGAACCACTATGCCGAGCAACTGGGCATGACCGGCAGTCATTTCCAAAATTCCACGGGCTGGCCGGACGATGCGCACTACATGACCGCCAGGGACGTTGCGATTTTAAGCGCGGCCATTATTCGTGATTTCCCGGATTACTACCCCTATTATGCAGAGAAGGAATTCACCTTCAATGGCATTCTGCAGCACAACCGCAACCCGGTGCTGTTCAAGGATCCCACCAGTGATGGTTTGAAAACCGGGCACACGGAGAATGCGGGTTTTTGCCTCGCAGCCTCAGCCAAACGGGACGGGATGCGCCTGATCACGGTGGTCATGAAATCGGCTTCTGAATCGGCTCGCGCCACGGACAGTCAAAGCCTGCTGAACTATGGTTTTCGCTTTTATGAAACCGTGCAGCTGTACGAGGCACGAACCGAGCTTGCTAGCGGCGAGGTTTGGAAGGGCACTGCAGACGTGGTTCCACTCGGCCTCGCTCAGCCGCTGTTCGTCACCATACCACGCGGCCGTTACGGTGAACTGGACGCGCAGGTCAAGTTGCTGCCTGAACTGACCGCGCCACTCGCGGCTGACCAGGTAGTAGGTAGCATTGCGGTCAAGCTGGAAGACAAGGTGGTTGCCAGTCGCGACCTGGTGGTGCTTAACGCAGTTGAAGAAGCCGGGTTTTTTGGTCGCACCTGGGATGGGCTGCGCCTGTGGACCGGGGGACTCTTCGGCGATGACGAGGATGATGCCGCTGCTGCTGCCGCTGCCAAGAGTGATGAAGCCGGCAGTGACGCTGGAACTGATGGTAAACCCGGCGCCGCTGAGCCGGCCTCCCCGCAGCCGGCGGTCGAGAAGCCAGCTGTTGATGAGTCAGCAATCGGGAAGCCAGCAGATGACGCCGCCGGATAGTGAGTCGACCCCCAGCTTGCTTGAGTTTCCGTGCCGCTTTCCCATCAAGGCCATGGGGCGCAGCAGCGATGATTTTGAGCGCATCATCAGCGCCATTATTTTCCGGCACGCCCGGTTGATGCAGGGCGAGCCCGTCCGGCTCTCCCCCAGCAGCGCCGGTACCTTTGTATCACTCACCGCAGTGATCGAAGCGGAATCACAACAACAGCTCGATGCTATTTACCAGGAACTCACCGATTGCGAACTGGTGCTGATGGCTTTGTAGTCATGACCCATTCCAATAACCCGGCCCATGGCGAGGATTCCCTCAGAATCAAACGCCTGGGGCGGGCGGAATACGAGCCCGTGTGGCGTGCAATGCAGCAGTTCACCGATGATCGCACTGCGGTAACTCCCGATGAGGTGTGGCTGGTCGAGCATCCGCGAGTATTTACCCAGGGGCAGGCGGGCAAAGCAGAACACATCCTCGCTGCGGGAGACATTCCGGTAGTGCAGGTGGACCGGGGAGGGCAGGTAACCTTCCATGGTCCAGGCCAGGTGGTTGCCTATATCCTGGTCGACATTCGTCGTCGTGGCATAAGTGTCCGCGATCTGGTTACGCGCATCGAAGAGGCCATCATCCGCGTGCTGGCCCATCACGGGGTTATTGGGGAGCGCGTGCGCGGAGCGCCGGGCATTTATGTGCAGGGTGCAAAAATTGCCGCGCTGGGTTTGCGCATCCGGCGGGGCTGTTCATTCCATGGGCTGGCTTTCAACGTGGATATGGACCTGGAGCCTTTCAGCCGCATCAATCCCTGCGGATTCGAGGGCCTGGA
>SHZL01000036.1 GCA_009692275.1 Lysobacterales bacterium
CCGGAACCCACTGGATGGATTGCCAGCTCCCGGCCATACTTCGCCACTGCTTCAGCCGGGACAACAGCGGAAAAGCCCTGCGCCAATGTGTGCGTAAGCTGGGGAAATGGGCCGTTCAGGCGGATCTGGATGGTGTAGTCATCCAGCGCGCGGAGGCCAGCAACGTCGTGGTCATCATGGGCGCCGTTTTCCTTCCACTCGTCCAGGCCGGCAATACGGTTCTGCCATATCCAGGCCGCCTGGGAACGGGTCGACGGGTCAAAATGCCGCTTGATGGAGTAAACAAAATCCCTGGCGGTCAGCTCGCGGCCCTTTCCACCGGGGAACGCCGCGTCATCCATGAAGTGAACCCCCGGCTTGATGCGAATCGTGTAAGCCAGTCCGTCTGCGGACACCTGGGGCAAGGCCTCGGCAAGATTGGGTACAAGTTCGTATGGCCGTGCCAGGTATTTGTAGCGAAACAGGGTGTCGTAAAGGTTTACCACCAGGAAGTTGGCGTAGGTGTTCGAGGCATGTGCCGGGTCGAGGTCGGTAGGGGCGCTGTCCATGGAATGGCGATAGACGCTCGGTGCCGCATCCGCCGGGCTTTTACCTTGATCACAGGCGTTTAGTGTGAGCAGGGCAAGCAGCGGCAGAGCTATCAACGACAGGGCAAACGGCATCTGTGCAAACCATGACAGGGCCGCGGGGCCAAGCCTGGGGCGCAATATTTCAATGCAACCATTCACGGTGGTTCAGCTTAGCTGGTGGGAGTCCCGGCAACAAGGGAGCGCTGCTGCGAGGCCCCGGGCGCCTGGGCGAGGCACAAGGAGCATGCGTTTGGATGGGGAAGCGGGGCTAGTTCTCTCCCAGCAACGCGTCGTAGTCAGGGGCCGGTGGGTCGCCGTTATAGATCTTGAATTCGCGGTTCTGCAGGTAGGCGTCGCGGACGAATGCGTATGGATCCGCAGCATCCTGGATGTATTTGTCATATGGCAGAAAGGACGCTCGAAGCGATATCAGGTCAATGATGAACGGTGCATAGTTGTTGTGTTCCCTGATCATGTAGGTTGTCGGGCTCAGAAAGCTCCCCACGCTATAGCTAGCTATGCCTTCGCTACTGAGGTCCCGAATGGTTGCAGGCCCGATGAAAGGCACCATGAGGTAGCGGCTTTCCTTCCAGCCCCAGGTTGCAAGAGTCTGGCCAAAATCTTCATCGAACTCTTCTATGCCTGACTTGGTGGCCACGTCAAAAAAACCAGCCAGCCCCAGTGTTGAGTTGAGCAGGAAGCGGCCGGTGGAAACAAGCGAATCTTCAACACGCCCTTGCAGCAGGAGGTTGACGAACGTTAACGGCCATTGCAGGTTGCGAAAGAAATTGCGCACCCCACGCTGCGGCGCATCGGGCATGATCACGTCGTAACCCTTGGCAATCGGCTTCAGGATCGCTTTGTCAACCGCGGTGTTGAAACCATAAACTTTGCGGTTGGAGGCTTCCCATGGATCTTCCACCGGCTTGGTCAGCTTGGCGGGCTGACTGGCACAGCCAGCCAGCATAAGAATCACCAGCTGGATAAGCCCAATGCTGAAATAACGTGAATCTGGCGGGGTGTGCGTTTGATTGTTCATGGGCTGCTATCTTAAGTTGTTCCCTGGAATTTCTCCAAAATTTACCTTGTTCTAGCTGGCAGCCGCAACGGCTGCCCGTCCTTCAAACACCATCAGGTCCGAGGCTTCGCATAACCGCGTGAGGCTCAGCAAGCCGGTTGGTGCGTTGCGAATGCGCATGACACGACCGTCGTGTTGTGCCAATGAATGCCATTCAAGCAACAGGGCCAGCCCTGAACTATCCACCCGCGAGACGTCGGCAAGGTCCAGGTCCGCAATGTGCCGGCCCTGGGCCGCAGCTTGTTCAGCCTGGCGAAACACCCTGGTCACTGTGTCCAGCGTTAGCGCGCCGGTAATGCGTGCCCGTCCGGCATCATCAAGCGAGAACTGGCCGTCTTGTGTCATGCTTCAGTCATTCAGTTTCAAGTTTCCCGCCCGGATATCGGCGGTCACCTTGTCAATGCCTTCAGATTGCACGCGTGGCACAATCTGGTCGCGAAAGGTGATGACGTAGGATATCCCTTCCACGGTTACATCAAACGCTTTCCAGCCCTCAGTGGTCTTATGAAAGGCATAGTCAACCGGGGCAAAGCCACCATTGTTCAGCTTAACCCGGGTGCGCACACGGGTCAGCTTGTCGTTGTTGTCACCCTTCATCGGCATGACTTCGAGCTGGTCGTTGGAACGGAACTCCAGCAGGCTATCGGCATAGCGATTGATCAGTACGTCACTCATGGCGGAGGAAAATGCTGATACTTGCTCCTGGCTGGCCGCGCGCGCGGACTTGCCAAGGATGAGCCGTGCGGAATACTCGAGGTCCAGCAGAGGCAGCAGTTCCGCACGCACCATGTCACGCAGCAGTTGCGGTTGCGCCGTGAATTGCTCCCGGTTCTGATCCAGCGCGCCGAGGATTTTGCCTGCCGCCTTGCGCACGATTTCAACCGGCTCCTGGTTGGTTTCCGGGATGTAGTCCGCCGCCGCAGCCGCAGCCGCAGCCGGTGTCAGTGTGGCCGGGGCCAGCAGAACCAGGGCCAGCAGTGATGCGGATATGGTCAGTGCCTTCATTCCTTTTTTCCTCACTCTTATTCTCATCATTCGCCTTCCTTGGATTCACCGGTGTTAAACAGGTATTTTCCGATGATCTGTTCCAGCACCAGCGCAGACTGCGTGATGATTATGACGTCGCCGTCCGCCAGGAAATCCGGCGCTCCACCGGGTTCCAGGCCAATATACCGATCACCGAGCACGCCGGAAGTAAGGACTGAGGCACCCGTGTCGGTCGGGAGTTCATTGAACCTGGACGAGATTTTCATGTGCACTATGGCTTCGAAGGTGACCGGGTCCAACTCGACCGATTCCACCAGGCCCGCAGGAACACCCGCAATTTTCACCGGTGCACGGCTTCTCAGGTCACCGATGTTAGTAAAACGTGCGCTGATTAAATAGGTATCCGTGCCGATTTCCTGGCCGTAATCGGTAGCCCGCGTGGCCAGCCAGATCAGCGCTGCGATTCCCAGGAGAAGGAAAATACCGGAAGCGAATTCCACTTTGTAATTGGCTCGCATAGTGCAACCTCAGGTCAAAAATGACGTCATGATGAAATCAAAAATCAGCACCAGCACCGAACTGAGCACCACCGTATTGGTGGTTGCCGTCCCGACACCGGCTCCGGTGGGCTTTGCGGTATAGCCAAAAAACACTGCTATCAGACTAACGATGCCGCCAAACACAAGGCTCTTCCAAATCCCGCCCATGAAGTCCTTGCCAAAATAAACGCCGGTCTGCAGCTTGCTCCAGAAAATTCCCGGATCAAGGCCCTGGACACCTATGGAAAATGCCACGGCGCCCAATATCGCCAGAGCGTTGAACATGGCAGTGAGCAAGGGAACGGATATAAGGCCCGCCATGAACCTGGGCAGGGCCACGCGCTGCACCGGGTCGATGGCCATCAGTTCCATGGCGTCGATCTGGCTGGTGGCTCGCATCAGGCCGATCTCGGCCGTGATGGCGGTGCCGGCCCGTCCGGCAAAAAGCAGCGCGGTAAGAACCGGACCCAATTCGCGGAACAGCGACTTGCCCACCAGCAGGCTGACCTGGTCTGAAGCGCCAAACTGCTCGAGCGCATTGATGGCCTGCAAAGACAGCACCATGCCGACAAAAAAACCGCAGATCATGATGATGACCAGGGAACGAGCGCCAATGAGGTAGACCTGCTGCAGTATGGACTGGACCTGCGCCAGTGCCGGCCTCAGGCCGGCCAGCATGCGCAGCAGGAACAGCAGGCAATGGCCGGCAGTCTGTATGGGTGCGGTGAAGCGCGTGAATCGAAAGTTAGTTTCCAAGTCTGCCCCAACTCAGCCCAGCAGGCTCCATTGCCGATCAGCGGAGGTGTAATGAAATGCGATTGGACCTTCAACTTTGCCGTTGACGAACTGGTCGATGCCAGGGTCCTTGCTGTGGGCCAGTTCGCCCGGCGGGCCTTCTCCCGCAATCCGGGCCGAGGCGATGATGTAGCAGTAATCGGCCAGTTGGCTCACCTGGACCACGTCGTGCGTGACGATCAGACTGGTCAGGCCAAGGGCATCATTAGTCTCCCGCATCAGCGTGCGCACGGTAGAGACGGCAATCGGATCAAGCCCGGTTGTGGGCTCATCGTACAGCATGATGAGCGGGTCCAGTACCACCGCCCGCGCCAGCGCCACGCGCCTGGCCATGCCACCGGATAACTCGTGCGGCATCAGGTCTTCAGTACCGCCCAGGCCCACCGAATTGAGCTTGGTCATGATTAGTCGGCGTATCAGGGCTTCCGGCAGGTCGGTGTGCTCCCGGACCGGAGTGGCAATGTTCTCGAACACGGTAAGATCAGTGAACAATGCCCCGTTTTGCAGCAAAACACCGATATTTCTGCGGAACCGGTACAGTTCCCGATCCGAAAGGGTAGAAACATTGGTTCCATTGATCTCAATGGAACCCTCGTCCGGCCTGAGTTGCCCGGCAATCAACTGCAGCAAGGTGGTTTTTCCTGCGCCACTGGGTCCCATCAAGGCTACGATGGCTCCACGTGGAATATCCATGTTGATGCCATCGAGAATCGTATTTCGGCCGCGCCTGAATACGAGGTTCCGGATACGGATAATCGGGGCTGCTGATGTCCCTACGCCTGGGTTTCGCCCGGCTTGTTGTGCAGTTTCCAGCATGCCTTTTTGCTCTTGCAAAGTTGCTCACGACGGGTAACGACCCGGCACAGTCTGGCGAGTTCCACTTCCAGGCGCCATTGTAAAGGAATTGAACGAACATTAGGCCGCCAAGATTGCACAACCCGGGTGATTGCGGAGAGTTATTGAGAGGCAGGGCAAAAAAAAGAGAGGAGGCTTGCGCCTCCTCTCCGAGTAGAAGTGCTGGAACTCCGCTTATAGTGGACTGCAGATCCTCCTAAGGCCTTTCCATCTTCGCCCGGCTCCGCCTTGCTCTGTCGCTCGGCTCCGGTCACGGATCTTCTACCTCCGTCTTTCTTTTTCGACGTCACGCCCTGAGGCTAATGGCGTCTATCTCCAGAGACCGCGTATCCCTTTCGAGTCACCCTAGTGGTAGGACCGTTGTTGACAGAGCCCAGTCCGGGTGACATGCCCAGTACCACCTGGGCTTTTCCGCTTTCTGTAACCTGTCGCTGCCTTCCGGCGGGGCGGCCTTCCGGCTGACAGATTTCTTTGAACGGGAGGTAACCTTATTCCTGCACAGCACACGTGTCAACATGCAAAAAATCCAGTTTAAGTGGGGAATTTTACCCGAAAGATTACAAAAGAATTTCAAGTTGCTGAATAGAATAGGAACCCGATTTTTCGATAGCTCCGAAATTTGCGATGAAGCGAACAAGATGTGCAAAATTGCACCAAACCGATATGCTCGGAGCTCCGCTCAATCGCCCCGGTCGCGCCTAAGCCCAGAATCCGCACACCCGCTCGAACAGCCAATAACTGGCAAGCCCACCGATGGCGTACGCCTGAACTGGAGCTAGCCGCGTCAGATCAAAGCGCCCCGCCAACAACTTCGCTAGCGTCTGGTAGATCGCCAGCACCACGACGATGAAAAGCACCTGGCCGATTTCCACGCCGATGTTGAAAAACAGCAGCGCCAGCGGAATGGAATTCTCCGGCAAGCCGACTTCGGCCAGCGCGCCGGCAAATCCCAGGCCATGCAGCAGGCCGAAGGCAAACGCCACGACCCATGGTTTGCGCGCTGCCAGGCCTTCGCGCCCTTGTCGCTGATGGATGATCTGACTGGCGACAAACACGATCGACAGCGCGATGATGGCTTCCACGGGCGGGCTGCGGACATGGATTACGCCCAAGGTCGCCAGGCTCAGCGTGATCGAGTGCGCTACCGTGAATGCGGTGATGGTGACGAACAGGCGCCGGGTCGATTTCACGATCATCACCAGCGCCAGCACAAAAAACAGGTGATCGAAACCGAGCAGGATGTGCCCGATGCCGATGGTGACGTAGGTCATTGCCACTGCATAGGCCCCGGGGCTGGCCCTGGCGGTAAAGCTCGACTGGCTCGGCAGGATGCGCTCCAGTTGCACGCCGCCATCGAGACGCTGCAACCGCACCAGGATGTCGATGCGCGATGCGGTAAGGCCAGGGAACAGGATGGGTTTGCCGTTCAATCCGCCCGGAACAGTGATACGCCAGCGCTGACGCAGCGTGTTGGCGGCGAAGGTGCTGCGCCTGGCGCCTTGCTCAGTGACGCCGGCAGGAAATACTGGATGGACTTTCAGCGGGGTGTTTCCGTCCAGCGCCGGTGATTTCCACAGGACGTCATAGGAATCGGCGCTGGTCTGGGTCAGTTGCAGGTATGCCGGGCGGAACTCATCGGCCTTGGCCGGCAACGTGAGTGCCAACAGCATGAGCGCGCACAGTCCGCAGGGGCGGCACATCATTGGGCCGGCGCTTCCACGTCCTCGCCTTCAATCACCACGTCGTACTCTTTAAGCAGACGTGCGTAATTCTCTGCCAATGCGGCCTCGCTCTGGTCATTCTCCCATTCACGCGTGACCGCCTTGCGGGCTTCGTCAAGAGCAGGCAAATAGCCTGGTTTGCGCTCGCTGATGCGGACCAGATGCACACCGAATCCAGAGCGAATCGGGCCAATCCATTGTCCGACTGGCGCGGATTCCAATGCCTTACCGAAGTCATCGCCGAAGTCCCGGATAACCAGATTCAGCGGCAGCTTTTCCACGTGGCTCGGCAGCATGCTGGGTCTGCCTTGCGATTCCGCTGTTGCGCCGCTGTTCAATGCGGCAGTTGATGCGGCCAACGCAGACTCGAGCTGGTCGCCGTAGCTGGCTGGATCGAACAGCACCTGCTGGAAGCTGAGCACGGGCGGCATGCGGAACTCCGCCGCGTGCATGCCCGGGTAAGCAGTCAGCTCCGCGTCGCTCGGCGCGCCGGACTTGCCTTCCTCCTCGATCAACACTTCCAGCTTTTGACGGACGCGACGCTTGATGACCGGATCATCCTTCACCAGGCCAAGGGCGACGCCCTCGCGGAAGAGGATTTCGTCCCGGACATAGCTGTCGACCAGGCCGTTCAATTCACCCGGTGTCGGCGGCCGTGACCAGGTCGCCTGGAACTGGCCGGCGAGTGCCGCGATAACGGTTTGATTGACTGTGATCCGATTGCCATCAGCGGCCTGCAGTGCCACCTTGCCGTACAACAGGAACAGCAACAGTCCGATCAGCAGGAAATGCAGTAGCGGTTCTCGCAACAGGCATCTGATCTTCAAACCCGGCTCCACATAAAAATGCGGCGGAGCAAGGGGCTCCGCCGCAGGGTGATACGTCAATTGATCAGCACGAAATCAGTTTGGGGTGTACCAGATCGGTGAACTCCAGGCGCGTTCCTGGATGGTCGCCGGGACCTTGGTCAGTGGCGGCATGTTCAATCGGGCCGCATCATAGGTGTCCCAGCGCGGGGTCGGAATCTCAAGGACACGGGCGTAATAGAAGGCGCGCTGGTCCGCCTGGAACTCCGGAGCGGTCCAGCCGGTGGCCAATTGCGCAGCGCCGATGGCATCGGTGTACGTCGCAGTCTGCAGATCAACACTGTTGCCGACCGGCGGCAGTTTGCCATCGGCGCTGATCTTGCGGTTGCCTGACCAGGCGACATCAAAAATTTTCTCGTGCTGCTCGCCTGCCGCGTCAAGCCAGCCCTTGACGATCTGGACACGGTCGAGGTTGCCGCTCTTGGGATCCTTCAGCGCCGTGACCAGGAAGGTTGGTGCACTTCCGGTTCCGGGCTTCAGGCCGCCGCCCATGGGCACGCCCTTGGCATAAGCGAGCTTGACGAAGTCCGGCTTATTCACATCGTCGGCGGCATAGTCGAAGCTGCCGAAGAAGCGCAGCTTCATCATCGGGCCCGAGGTTGCGAAGGTCTCCTTGCGCTGCATCGCATCCCAGATCGCCTCGCGCGTATTCTGCGGGGCCCAGACGCCGGCCAAACCACCCGAGCTGAATTCATTGATCTGCTGAATCTGACCGGCTGGCGCGCCGGGGATGCCAGTCGGCCGTTCCTTGGCATTGTTCTCAAAAGCGAACTTGCCGGTGAAATTGAACTCTTCGTTGCTGGCCGCAGCATTGTGCGTGTCGGTATCGCCGATGAAACCATACTTGAACGGGTTGCCCGCGCCACTCGCGGCCTGACTCATGCCATCGAGAAGAGCCTGGCGTGCAAAGCTGCCCCTGGGATGGGAAGGGCGTTCAAAATCCGCCGAGAGCGTGTAATCCCACAATTCGAAGCCGGCGAATTCGTCGGTGGGCGACAGGATGGGCGTGGTTTCGGAAGTGCCCTTGATCTGGGTGATTTCATACAGCGGTTCGTTGGCGGCGCGGGTCTTGTTGCAGGCCGCATCAATCGGCTGTCCGTCGCGTTTGACCAGATCGAACATCAGGCCGTCGCTGGCGTTGCCATTGTGTGGAATGGCAAACAACGTAGCACCTTTGGCGCGCTGTTCGTCCATCCACTTCCACAGAGTCTCGGGATCGTCGGAATCGAGTGCCGACAGTGCCAGTTCCGGCAGGTGTGCGGTATCGCGGAAGACCACCACACGGTGCAAATTGCGCTTCTGCGGGTTCGAGGTCCATTCAAAGCCAGCGAAGGTGGTGAACTTGCCGGGGACGTAATTGGCATCCGCCGCCTTGATGATCTCGGTCCATGCGGTGTGCGCCAGCACGGGGTCGCTGAGAGTCGGGTCGCGCTTAGCCTCGCTCATGTCGCGCAGGATGCCGGCAAAGGTCTGCATGCGGACATTGGCGTCGGGCGAGGTAACGCCCTTGGCAAGCTCGGTCTTGCTCAGCGGACTGTCCGGATTCGCCATCTGGTTGAAAACCCCATGTACTCGGCATGGTCGGCCACCATGTGGAAGTCGAGCGGGGTCTTGAGCTGCATCTCCGGACCGCCGCTGCCGGTGATGGCCTTGCCCTGCGCCCAGGCATATGCATCTGTCGGCGTGGTCTTGGAGCCGTTGGTGAACGCGTCGAACGACCAGCCGGTATGGACATGGACGTCGCCGAAGTAGACGTTATTGTCAGGGTTCGGCGGCGGCAGATCGGATGCCGGCACGATGGGTGCAGCTTCGACGACCGCTGGTTCGGCCGCAACGGGCGCCTCCTGTTTTTGGCAGCCGCAGAGGGCCGCCAAGCCGAGACTGGCGGCGATTAGTACAGCAAGTTGTTTTTTCATGACAATCTTCCCGTGGTTGCATGGCGTTTGGGCGGCATGCACAGAATTGACCAGGTTTCACCCTTGTTTTCTGGTGCTCGTGATCAATTCGGCCGCTACCAGGTTGGCGAGGCAGACGCCCGCTCCTGATGGATGATGGTTATGTATTCGGGCACGGCGGTCTTGTAGCATACAACATCGTATATGGCCATTCGCGAAATCATACGCATGGGACACCCCACTCTGTGCCAGGTGGCACGGCTACTGCAACCGCATGAGCTGTCAGGCGAACCCGTGCGTGAGTTGTTGGCGGACATGGTCGACACCTTGCACCATGCAGGCGCTATAGGGCTGGCGGCGCCACAGATCAATGCATCCGTGCGCCTCGCCATCATTGAAATTCCCGGCGGGAATTCCCGCTATGGTGAGATCCCGGCAATGCCCCTTACGGTTTTTGTAAACCCCGAAGTCCAGCTGCTCGACGGCGAGCTTGCGGGATACTGGGAGGGTTGCCTGTCCGTCCCCGGACTGCGCGGTTTCGTGGAGCGGCCACAGCACGCGCGGGTGCACGCACTGGACCTGCAGGGTAATGCCTTTGAACTGGAACTCAAAGGCTTCCTGGCAACGGTATTCCAGCATGAGTTCGACCACCTCGATGGCAGGCTCTGCGTCGATCGCCTCAAAGACAGCTCACTGCTGGTATACGAGGACATGCTGGCGGAATTGCCGGGCCCTGGACCAGCAGTGCTGGACGATTAGGCGTGCTTCCTCCTGTGCCGCCGGACGTTTTTGCCAGCCATGGTTGAGCCAGCCAAAACCGGGATCGAAACCGAGACGGGCCTGAAGCGCGAAATCAGCCGCCTGGGATTTGCTGCCATCTCCCTGAATGGCGTCATTGGCGCAGGCATTTTTGCGTTGCCGGCCGTGGCTGCCGCCGCTGGTGGCCTGTTCAGCCCCTGGCTGTTTTTGATTTGCAGCCTGATGATCATGACGGTGGTGCTGTCAATTGCCCGGGCAGCGAGTTTCTTTGCCGGCACAGGTGGTCCGCTGGCTTACGTTGGGCATGCCTTCGGCCCGTTCGCAGGATTCCAGATCGGGTGGCTGTACGCTTTCTCACGGGTCACCGCCTTTGCGGCGAACATCAATCTGCTGTTGACCTACGCAGCCTGGTTCTGGGCGCCGTTGGGGCAGGGTCTCGCCAGGCACATCGCCTTGACCCTGATGTGCGCCTTCTTCACCTGGGTCAACGTCGTCGGGCTGCGCCGGGGTATGCAGGCCATTTTTGTTTTCACTTTGCTCAAGCTGATACCGCTGGCCCTGGTGGTTTTACTGGGACTGACCCACCTGAACCCGGAGGTATTCACCGGCGCCGGCCTGCCGGCGTTTGACGGCTTGGGCGAAACCTTGCTGGTTCTGTTCTATGCATTTGTAGGATTTGAAGGTGCCGCGGTGCCCGCTGGCGAAGCGCGCAATCCGCAACGCGATATTCCCCGTGCATTGATCTCCAGCGTCATTGCCATCACGGTGCTGTACGTTTCGATTCAAATGGTGGCGGTTTCCGTGATACCGGAGCTTGGTTCCAGCAAGGCGCCCCTGGCTGATGTCGCACTGGTTCTGATGGGGTCAGCAGGCGCCGCCCTGATGGCGGCCGGGGCGGTGTTTTCCGTAGGGGGCAATTGCTCTTCCATCATGTTCAACGGCCCGCGCATGGTCTATGCCATGTCGTGTCAGCAGCTTTTGCCACGCTGGTTCGGGGCGATCCACCCGCGCCACGGCACGCCGGCAAATGCGATTTTGTTTGTGGGTGGCCTGGCCTTGTTTCTGTCACTGAGCGGGAGTTTTGTCTGGCTGGCCGCCATGTCGACCGTGGTGCGCCTGCTGGTCTACGTTGCCTGTATCCTGGCCTTGCCGCGTCTGCATACGATGCCTGGCGACCGCGCTCAGCCGTTTAAGCTACCCGGCGGGTACCTGATCCCGCTCATGGCGTTGATCCTGTGCGGCTGGCTGATGACTTTCGCCAGTAGCCGGTCGTGGCTTACCACAGCAGCGTTTTCCGCCATCGGAGCGGTGTTTTACCTGGCCACGCGCAAGCGCTAGTGGCCTTCCCCAGGGGGCCTGCCACCTGCTTGCGGTCTAGGGAGCTTCGAACCCATCGCTGAATATGGGCGGGTCGGGCTGGCCTGCAAAGGGCGCGATGCAGCTGGGGCTATTGGCCGCCAGGCGGTCCTCGATCAGGGTCTGGACCGTAGGGTGGAATTCCAGGAGGCTGTTACCGCAGCCTGCTCCGCCGCTTCCGCTGCCGACGTGGCAATAACTCATCACCGTGCCCTTGCCCCCGGCCGGGCAGGAAACGGGGCCTGAGTAGCATCCGCCTTCAAGGTTATAGCACTGGTCAATTGCCGGGCTATAACAGTGTGTGTGCGGTGAGCCCATGTTGTGCCCGAATTCATGGCCGACAAATATGGCGGTGTTGGCCGGGGTGCGACTGGTGCCAATCGCATGATAACTGTAGCTGCCTACCGTGGTGCTGCCACTTAAAAAGCCTTTCTGGCAATACTGATTGATCCACGCAATGCCGGAATAGCTGCCCCCAGTGAGATTGCTCGCACCAATGCCCCGGCCACTGAACAAGGCAGCAAAATCACGGTCCAGAGAACCCATGGTGAGGCGCCAATACTGGGCAAATTCGTCGAGTTGGGCGGAACGGCCGCTGGTCACGGAATACGGGTCAGAGCCAATGCGCAAAGTGACGTCCCCGATCAACAAACGGGTTTCGACATCGCGCTCATAAAACACATTCATGGCCAGGAACACGTCGGTAATCCAGTTCATCGCAGTAACCGTGTTGTCGCCTTTGCCGGCCATCCATTCCGTATCGGTATCGATGGCAACCACCGCCTGATAGGTGATGGTGGTACCCGCCTGTGCCGCACTCATGCTGCGAAACGCACCTGATTGCAGGGCTGCGAGGTCAAATCCGGGTTGATTTTCCGCCTCGGTGCCACAGGTGCTGGCCCCCTCAGGTTCAGGTTCAGGGACCGACAGGGTCAGGTTCAGTCCATCTGCGCTCGAAATTTCGAGGCGGTCACCGCCTTTGGCAAACAGCCCGCTGATTGCTCCCGTGGCCGGGTCTACGGCAAGTCCCACGCTGCTGGCGTGATGGGTTGCCAGGAAGAAAATCCGCTGGGGTGCGGGAACGACAACAATGCCCGCCGGGCTGACCTGGCGAATTTTTGCGCCTGGTGCAAAGGGCTGGATACGCCGGTAGTTCAGTCCGCCGGTGGCGTTTCCGGTGAATGCATCAAGGCTGGGCAGTCTGAGCATGGCGCCCTGAGGAGCATGCAACAAATTGTTCCTTTCCGCTGCCGAAAGCGCCACTTTGCCAGTTGGCAGGCCGGGACGATCATTTGCCGGCACACGCGGGAACGGGGCAGCGGCAGGTGTGCGAAGAAAGTCAGAACCACCCTGGGCTGGCAGGTTGCTGACCAGCCCCACTGTCATCATGACAACTGAAATCCATTTCACTTTTCGTCTCCCAATCCAGGGTTAACGTTTTACGTAGTGGTAGCGATCACCCAGGCGCTGTAGGCATTGGTCAAAGCTACGGCTGATCTGGGTCGTGTTGCGAATGCGTTCTATCTTCGGCCATGTCGCTCGCCGCCCGGCCAGCATCAGTTGCTGCGCGACTTCCGTGCTTGCATTGGCAAACAGGTTGCGCATGTTCAGCTCACTGCGCTGCGGATAAATGGTGATATCACCACTGTAGTTCTAACCGACAATAGCATGCGCTTTCTTGACGATGGAGCCAAGTCCCGGCACATCGAAATGGCGCTGCACCAGGTCCAGCACGTGTTCGACCTGCAACATGGGGCCCTTGATCATCACTTCCTGCAGAAAGGGCAGCACCCCGGTTTTTTCGGCTTCATCATTCAGGAAAGGCACCACGTGCGGATTGATCTGGCTGACGATGTAGTGGTTGACGTTATGCAACCGGTTGACTTTTTCTTTTGGAATATCCTCATGCACGGAGCCATCGATCCAGCGGCTTTGCGGCACGTAGGGAACCGATTTTCCATTGTAGTTGCGCGCCCTGAGTTGCACCGGGGGAAACAGGCCCGG
Source organism: Lysobacterales bacterium (assembly GCA_009692275.1). Taxonomy (GTDB): domain Bacteria; phylum Pseudomonadota; class Gammaproteobacteria; order Xanthomonadales; family SZUA-36; genus SHZL01. Next base: position 13,425 of record SHZL01000036.1, read on the forward strand.
AATGGCGCTGGACGCCAGTGCGGCCTGCCGTATCAGCACATTGGGCGGGGAGAGGTAGTTAAGCAGGCGGGGAAACTGGTTTGGCTCAGCCGGAGATACCGAGATGTTCAGGATTCGGCCGGTTTTTTCGTAGGCTTCGAGAAAGGTCAGGTCCTGGATATTGCGATTGATGGAAAGCCGCAATTGCTGCGGGTCAAGAATGCCTTCGCCCTTGATGACGTCGCTGAACCCAAAGACACGGATCCACTGGTATTTCAATTCATCTGGCTGCAAGGCCTTCTCAAGTTCTTCATCGGTGTGTGTCGCCAGGAATCCGCCAATGATCAAGCCTGCGCTGGAGCCAGTTATCACTTTGGGTAACAATTTCTGTTCCATCAGCTCTTCGATGACACCTACGTGAAACAGGCCAAGCGAAGCGCCACCGCTGAGCAGTAACGCGGAGCGGCCGAAACTGCGCGCAGCCCGGTTGAAGAACCGCCGTTTGCGTGACGGTGGCAGGATTTTCACGTTGCTGTCGCACAGCAAGTTAAGGGCGGCGGTTACTTCGTCCAGGTATTCGTTGATCAATCGCTTACTGCCGGCGCGCGCGTGTTGATACAGGGCCGGGTTGGCCATGTTGCCGAGGTTGCCATGCAGCTCCTCGCGCAGGCGAAACACGAGCTGGTCGTAATCCTTGGTGTTGCGCAACCGGTGCAACAAGGACGCACGCGAAGCGATCAGGCGATGGTCGTATTCTGTCGATTCCTCTTCATCCCGCCACTGCTCATTGCCATCCAGGCGATCCAGTTCCTGTGCCGCCTGCAACCACTCGGCGTAGTTGCTGGCACGGTCCATTTCAGCTGCATATTTTCGTGCTGGCTTGCGCATCTTTTCCCATTCCGCCCCATCGGCTTGTCAATCCTGTCCGGTCGAACTTTACTCGACTTTGTTATCGTGTACCATTCGGCCATGATTGCTGTTGACACGAGTC
>SHZL01000037.1 GCA_009692275.1 Lysobacterales bacterium
GGAAAGTAACTTTCTGGGTCAGAAAACTTGCATGATCAATGATTGATTGGCAATCGCGCGACAATGTCCCGACGCGTACCCGCAGTTCCTTGTCGGTCTTGCCCTTGAGTGTGACCTGGCCAAAGAATCCGATCATGCGTCCGAGGGAACCCAGGCACTCGCGAATATTGGACGTCATGTCACCCTTGCGGCCGATGGCTTCCAGAATGGTCTGGATATTCGAACTCCTGCTGGGCTTGGAGGATCCGCGTTGCTGAAAAACATCCTGCGAGATTTGCGCAACTTCCCGGCTGATCCGCTCCAGCACGTCGGCCAACCTGTCTACCTGGATTTCCAGCAGGGCGATAAGCACCGATTCACCGCTGTTACAACCCATCGAGACACGCTGCGCGCGCGCTGCCAGGGTCACGAACGCACGCGGTTCGTGATAACGCACGGTAACCAGTCGTTCACCGGTCAGCACGAAGGTAACTGGCGCGAGGTGCGGATCGTCGGTGTCAGTCCGCGCGGGCAGCGTGGCGGTCATGTATGCAGCGCCGTCTTCATAATAGAGGCGGGAGGAGATCTCAATTTCCTCCATTTCTTCGCGCAGCGGCACGCCGATCCCCAGAGCCTGCTCCACCAGGGCTTCTTCCTCCCTGGTAGGGGTAAGCAAATCGAACCAGACAGCTTTTCCCAGGGCTGCGGCGCCCGGATCAAGCAGCACAAGCCGCCCGCCGTCAGAGGCGTAAGCGCTGATCATCGCGTTGTTTTCCTTTCACTACCATTGTTTGCTGATGCTGATTCCATAAAAACCATTGTCGACCAGCGGTGTGGCCACGTACCCATGGTAGGTCTTGGTAAAAGCATAACTGCTGGCAATTCCCAGCGCAGCCCCGGCCATCACATCAACGAGGTAATGGTTGTCCGATGCGATCCGCGTCCAGCCTACATAAGTTGCCGCCATGTAGGCCGGAATTGCGTACTTGATACCATAGCGTAAGTGAATAAATGCCGCACCCTGGAATGCTACGGAGGTATGGCCCGAAGGGAATGATTCGTTGTCCTTGCCGTTGGGTCGGGTCTTGGAAATGGTCTTTTTCAAGGCGTAGGTAGCGGCATAGTTGGTAAAAAAGGACTTGTAAAACTCCCACCGGCCGTCCTTGTCGTGCATATAGAAGGTGGTCCCGTAGGCCACTGCCGGGATCAGCGTGCGCAGAAAGCTGCCGGAACGTACCACCGGGTCTGAGGCAGTTGCAAAGGAAGTGTGCACGAGCACGGCACAGATCAGCAAAATGCTCATGTTGTGCCGTTTGAGACCATGTGCCGGAGTCTTCACGCTCCCCATTCTACTCCGCTTCGCAGGCCAGGCGCTGCCCTAACCTTCACCCTTGGCAAGCTTGGAGTGCCTGATTCCATAGGCGAAATACACCCCGATACCGACCGCCAGGTAGATCAGGAAGAAATTGCGCGTGGCCGCATGGGACATCAGCGACATCAACAGGAACAGGCACATGAGCGCACCGATGACCGGTGTTACCGGGGAAAACGGTGCGCGGAACGGACGTTTCATATCCGGCGAGGTATGGCGCAGGTACAACACCGTGATGCACACGATGGCAAATGCGGCCAGGGAGCCCACATTGGTGAGGTTCGACAGTGACTCCAGCGAGGTGAAGCCCGCCGCGCCCGTCGCACATACTCCAACGATCAGCGTATTGATCCAGGGTGTGCGGAATTTCGGGTGCACCCTGGCCAACGCCGGTGGCAACATGCCATCGCTCGCCATGGTGTAGAAAATACGCGTCTGTCCGTAGAGCAGCACCAGCACTACCGATGAAAGGCCGGCGATGGCGCCAATCTTTACCACCACAGCAAACCAGGGCAAGCCGATCATGTTGACGGCCTTGGCAATCGGCGCCGGGTCGTTCAGCTCGGTATAAGGCACGATGCCAACCAGCACGGCGGAAGTGAGGATGTAAAGCACGGTGCAGATCAGCAGCGAACCCAGGATGCCAATTGGCATATCGCGCGCGGGGTTCTTCGATTCCGCGCCCGCGGTCGAGACCGCCTCAAAACCGATATAGGCGAAGAAAATCGTTGCGGCACCACCGATCAATCCGCCGATGCCGTAACGCGAGGTGTTGTTCGCCGTCACTACATCGATGAGCGCTCGCCAGATATCAGGCCAGAATCCGCGTGGCGTGCCCTCCGGCGGCGGTGGAATTTCAGCGGGTATCATGGGCGTCCAGTTGTCCGTGTTGACATAGAACATGCCGATCGCGATGAAGGCGATCACCACCGAGACCTTGACGATAACGATGATGTTGTTGACCTTGGCCGATTCCGATACGCCAATGACCAGCAGCGTGGTGACTGTGGCCACCACCAAAATGGCCGGCAGGTTCACAATTCCGGTCGCCACGACTACACCGGCTTCCTTGATCGCCACTCCGGGCGCCGCGGTCAGCGCCGGCGGAATGTGAATACCGATATCCTTAAGCAAGCTCACGAAGTAGCCCGACCAGCCTACGGCGACAGTCGATGCGGCCAGCCCGTATTCCAGCACCAGCAGCAGCCCCATGACCCAGGCGGCAATTTCGCCCATCGAGGCGTAGGAGTAGGAGTACGCGGAGCCCGACACCGGCAGTGCGGCTGCAAGCTCGGCGTAACACAGTGCCACGAATGCGCACAGGGTACCGGTGATAACGAACGAGATCGTGATGCCGGGGCCAGCGAATTCCGCCGCGGCACGCCCGGTCAGCACGAAAATACCGGTGCCGATGATGCAACCAATGCCCAGCGAGATCAGGTTAAGCGCACTCAATGAACGCTTGAGTTCGCCCTTGGCCTGCTCCACCTGCATTTGGGCAACAGATTTGCGCAGGAACAGTCGGTGCAAACCGGTTGCGCGCAGGGTTGAGCCTTGGGCAGGTTTCATGTTTTTAGGTAGCCTGTGTTTAGTAGGGCCAAGCGTACTTTAGTGTGCAACGGCGCGCAATCAAATGGTCAATTCCCGAAAGTTCGGGTTCCCAAGGTTAATTTCTGACACCGGCGATGATCATGTGCCGGTCGCCTACGCTGTGCACCTTGAGTTCCGCCAGGCCAGCCTGGCCTAGTTGCGACCCCACTTCTTGCGGCGTAAAGGCGGCCAGCAGGGAGTTGCGGAAGTCCTCGCGCAGGATTTCGGGCGCGTCCCGGGCGTATTCATTGACCAGGTGATCAGCGTCCTGCACGCTGGCAGGCCGGCGCAGGTCGCCCACGAAAATCCGGCTTCCCTCGCGCGTATGTTCCCGCACCGCGGCCCAGAACAGGACCGGGTCATCAAAATGGTGCAACAGGCTGTTGCTGATGACGCCTGCATACTCGCGCACCGGGATATCCGCGCCGGGTATGTAGGCCTGGTGGAATTCCACGCGTTGGTGAAATTCGGGAAACTTTGCCAGCAGGTCTGCCCTGGCGTGATCCAGCATACGGGCGGCTCCGTCTACGGCAATGACACTTGCCCCGGGAAATTCCCGGAGAAACCGGAAGGTGTCGTCGCCTGAACCGCAACCGAGGTTGAGGAACAATCCGGAAATCGTCTCACGCGGAAAGTGTTCGGCGATCTGCCGCATCAGCCGGTCGTGCGCCTCCGACCAGTCCGCAGAGGCGTAGGCATCGACCTGCGCCGGATCATCCATCAACGCGGGTTCGGGGATTCGTTCAAAGCCGGCCATGCACTTCTCCTTATTTTCATCGCGGTCGATGGTAAGCGCCGCCGGAGGTCATTTCAACCACGCTTGCGCTTGCTGCTATGATTGCGCGGCCGCAACGAATTGCCTTCCATCAAACGGAGTAGCCATGTCAAAGAAGGTCCTGAGCAGCTTTATGTGGATCGCCATAGCCGTTGGCGGCGCATCCGCCATCGGCGGCATTGCCATCCATCGCGGCGAGTCGATCAACGCCATCTGGTTCGTGGCTGCTGCAGTTTGCACCTACCTCGTGGGCTACCGTTTCTACAGCGCATGGATTTGCGCCCGGGTGCTGACACTGGACGAGACCCGCGCGACGCCGGCGGAACGATTCAACAACGGGCGCGATTTCGTCCCCACCAACCGCTGGGTCACCTTTGGCCATCATTTTGCTGCCATTGCCGGCCCCGGGCCGCTGATCGGTCCGACCCTGGCCATGCAGTTCGGCTATCTGCCCGGCACCTTGTGGATACTGGCCGGTTCGGTGCTGGGTGGTTGCGTGCAGGACATGGTGATCCTGTTCTTCTCGACGCGGCGTGACGGCCGCAGCCTCGGGCAAATGGCGCGTGACGAGCTCGGCCTCATCGGCGGCTGGGCAGCCATGGTCGGCGCCATGCTGATCATGGTCATCCTGATCGCGGTGCTGGGCCTGATCATCGTCAATGCCATGAAGCACAGTCCCTGGGCCACCAGCACGTTGCTGGGAACCATCCCGGTAGCGATGCTCATTGGCATTTACATGCGCGGCATTCGCCCGGGCCGCGTGCTGGAAGGCTCGCTGATCGGCATTTCCCTGTTGCTGGTGTGTGTGGTCGGCGGTGGCTGGGTTGACCGCAACGAATCACTGCGCAGCCTGTTCGACTGGAGCGGCGAATCGGTCGCACGGTTTGTCGTGCTGTACGGGTTCGCGGCTGCGACCTTGCCAGTATGGTTGCTGCTGGCTCCGCGCGACTACCTCTCGACCTTCCTCAAGCTCGGCGTGGTGTTCATGCTGGCGATTTCCATCCTGTTCCTGGCGCCGGAAATGAAAATGCCGGCGCTGACGCAGTTCGTCGATGGCAGCGGGCCCATCTTCAAGGGCACACTGTTTCCCTTTGTGTTCATCACCATCGCCTGCGGTGCAGTTTCCGGTTTCCATTCGCTGGTGGCCTCGGGCACGACGCCGAAGCTGCTGTCGAACGAACGCGACATCCGCCTCATCGGCTACGGGTCGATGGCGCTGGAATCCCTGGTTGGCATCATGGCCGTGATCGCCGCCTGTGTGCTTGATCCAGGTGTGTATTTCGCCATCAACAGTCCGGCCGGGGTGGTGGGCAGTGAGGCCATGGCGGCCGTTGGCACAATTTCCTCATGGGGCTTTCCGGTCAGTGTCGAGCAAATGGAAATGCTGGCCAGGGAGGTGGGGGAGAAGACGCTGTTTGCGCGCACCGGGGGAGCGCCATCGCTGGCGGTAGGCATGGCGACGATTTTCAGCAGCACCTTCGGCAATTCGCTGCTGTCGCTGTGGTATCACTTCGCCATCATGTTCGAGGTGCTGTTCATCCTGACCACGCTGGACGCCGGCACGCGGGTTGGCCGCTTCATGCTGCAGGACATGCTCAAGCATGCCTGGAAGCCGATGGCCAAGCTCTCGTCCTACCCGGCCACCGTGATATCGAGCGGGCTCTTTGTTGCCGCGTGGGGTTATTTCCTGTGGCAAGGTGTCAAGGACCCGCTGGGTGGTGTTAACATCCTGTGGCCCTTGTTTGGTATCGCCAACCAGTTGCTGGCCGGTATTGCCCTGTCGGTGGCTACGGGCATCATCATCAAGATGGGCAGGGCGCGTTTCGCCTGGGTGACGGGCGTGCCGCTGGCCTGGCTGGCAGTCGTTTGCACCAGTGCTGCCTGGGAAAAAGTGCTGAGCCCCAACCCTGCCATCGGTTTCCTCTCCGGCGCCGCCCGGATGCAGCAGCAATTTCTTGCCGGTACATTGCCGCCCGATCAAGCAGCGGTGGCGCCGCAGTTGATCATCGGCCAGCAGATCGACGCCGCGCTCGCGCTGTTTTTTGTCTTCGTGCTGTGGGTGGTCATCATTGAAATGCTGCGCATGTCGCTGCGGTTTCGCGCAGGAAAATCGGTGCTGCCCCTGTCGGAGTCGGCTTACATCCAGACCCGGCTTGAGCCTGCCCTCGTTGCTCCGTCATCATGATGCGTCACACCAAGCCAGTCATGATTCTGGTTAAGCCACTTAAAAGTTTCTGGCAGTTCCTGCGGCAGGTGACCGGGGACGACGCCTATGAGCGTTACCGGGCGCATCATGCAAACGCCCATGAACCCGGCTCACTCTGTGGTGAAGCACCCTTGGGCCGGCAGCAGTTTTTCAAATTGCGCCAGGATGACAAGTGGAGCAAGGTATCGCGCTGCTGCTGATGCAGATAGCAGCGGCCTTATACTCGGTCACCAGCGCTTTAACGTGCTGTTGGGTATGGAGATGACCCCATGCTGAAAGATTTCGCCAGGAAGATTTACGGCAACTTTATTGTAATGCGTCATCTGTCAGGCCAGAAAAGGGTTCCTTATCTGCCGCAAGAAAAGTGGCAGGCGTTGCGCGATGCACGGGTTCGCGCGATGGTTCGACATGCCGCCGCAACGGTGCCTCATTACCGCGACTTGTTTCGAACCGAGGGAATTGACCCACACGAGATTCGCTCGGCGACTGACCTGGACCGCCTTCCCTTGCTGGATAAAGCTACGATTTGGCAGGCACCTCAACGATTCTTGTCAGAGTCTTATAACGTTAAAAACGCCCTGCCTCTTGTCACCAGCGGTTCGGCAGGCAAGCCGCTGACCGTGTACCACGATCATGACTCCTTGCTGGCCAATATCGCTTTCGGTGAACGGGAGCGGGAAGTGCTTGCCCAGCTTTGCGGCAGAGGTGTTCGCTGGAGGGAGGTTCTGCTGCTTTACACAGGCTCGACCTTCGGCAAAGTATTGAAGTTTTACCAACAAGCGACATTCATACCGCTGCGGCCCGACCGTCTGTTCCTGTCCCTTGCCGACCCCATCGAGCAGGTCGTGGAAGCCATTAACAGGTTTCGACCTGATGTAATAATCGGCTATTCCGGTTATTTGGAAATGTTGTTCAGAACATTGGCGGCGCGATCCATGCAAATGCACTTGCCGCGCCTTGTGGTCTACGGGGGCGAAGCGATGACCGAACCCGGGCGGGAGTTCATAAGAGAGCGATTTGGGGTGACCCTCACCTCGCTATACAATGCAGTGGAGTCCTTCAAAATTGGATTCGCTTGTGAAGTTGGCAATGGCTATCACCTGCATGCAGACCTCTGCCACGTGAAGCTGGTCGACAGCAATGGAAAAACGGTGGCGGATGGTGAAAAAGGGGAGGTCGTCATCTCCAACCTGGTAAATCGGGCAACAGTTCTCTTGAACTATCGCTTAGGCGATGTTGCGTCCCGGGTGAACCGAAAGTGCGCTTGCGGTCGAACATTGCCACTGCTCGGCGAACTTGAAGGCCGCCTGGAAGATATCATTGTCCTGCCCGATGGTTCTTTCGTTCATCCGCTCGCGATTTGGGGCGTCTTCAAAGGCAAGCCTGAGGTGTTGCGATACCAGTTGATCCAACACGCAACCGACCGATTTGAACTACGCTTGGTGACGACCGACCCGCAGACCTATCAGTGTCTGTTGCCAACTATCCTTGAGGAGTTTCGCTTGCTGCTGGGCAACTCTGCAAACATTGAGGTCAACTATTACCAGGATTTGAAGGCTCAGGGACCTGGTAAATTCCGCGCTGTGATTTCCGCCTGCCACAAAAACACGGCATGAAATACCCGAGGCCATCTCAGGTAAAGAGCCTTCAACTGGACAAGATGAAAGTCCCTGGTTCAGCTGAAATTCTCGGCTTTGCCCGGCGGCTTGGATGGCGACGTGCGTTTTTTCGCGGGGTTTACGTGGCAACAAATCAGGCGGTAAGACTGTCGATCTTCGATTGCTTCCGCCTTCGGCGGGAAGACATCAATACGGAGCTTACCAAAACGGTTGGCGGTTACGAGTGCCGTTTTCTTGCGCCGCACGAAGCCAGCCGTTTTTTCTACTAACTCGACAGTGAGGTTGCCAGGAGCCTTCACGAGGCCCTCGCCCGGGGCGACAAGGCCTACGTTATTCTTGACGGTGAGCGCCTCGCCAGTATCGGACTGTACGCTGAAGCTCCCACCCCGATCCTGAGCGATCTCACCGTGCATTTTGACCCCCCTTCGTGGTATATGTACCGAGGTTATACGCAAGCGGCGTATCGCGGACAGCGCCTCCATGCCCTCGGAATCTTGCGGGCCGCGGTGGAACTGTTCGACCTTCAGGTTCCGCAGCTTGTTACGCTATGCGAAAGGACCAACTATCCCGCCACGATCTCAGTGCACCGAATGGGCTGGCAGCGTTGCGGCGCCTTGTATCGAGTCGGTATCGGGCCGTGGACGCGGCTCGGGCAAACTGCCACAGCCAGGGCGAACGGAATGCGGCTCCAGTCGCGATCCCCACGGATATGAGTATTTTGGAACTATCGAGAGCGGCCGCTTATGGGCTCGTCCACAGCGGCCACAGCGCCTGGGTGCAGCGGAGATGCAGGGCTGCGTTCGAAAGCGTCGAACGGTTCTGCCTTTTCATTGGCTATCCGCGTAGCGGGCATAGCATTGTTGGTGCCCTGCTCAACGCTCACAAAGACGCTGTTATCTCCCACGAGTTGATTGTTCCTCCTCTCATTATCAAGGAATGCAGTCGCAACGACATTTATGCGCAAATCGTTGCCCGTGCGAACTGGTTTAACATGCGAGGGAATACGACCAATTACAAGTACGATGTTCCGGGACAATGGCAGGGGCGGTTCGAATCACTGCGAGTCATAGGAGACAAGCGCGGCGGTGCCGTGTCCTTATGCATTATTGAACATCCGGATTTCCTTCAACGCGTGCGGGCCCTTGTTGGCGTGCCGCTGCGGCTGGTCCACGTCGTTCGGAATCCCTACGACAACATAGCTGCTATTTCCATCTGGCACCAAATGCCGCTTAAGGAAAGTATCGATTTCTATTTTCTCCACTGCCAAGGGACATCGATGCTGAAGGATCTTGCCGATCCGGGCGAAGTCATTTCCATTCGTCACGAAGAGTTGATCAGCATGCCAAGAAAGACGCTGACGGATCTTTGCACCCACCTTGAGCTCGAAATCTATCGCGGCTACCTCGATGATTGCCGTGCCGTTTTGTTCGACAGACCAACTTTCACGCGAAGTAAAGTTAATTGGGAAGACAACCTCATTGATGAGGTCGCAAAACGCTCACGTGCATTTTCATTTCTACACGGCTATCGCTTTGAACTTCCCTGAACATTTCATAGAACTTACGCCGTTGGTGCCATGAACAGCCAACGCCAGTATTGGGAGACAACTCCCAGGAAATGGCAAGGGGAACAACCGCAGAGGCTGTGGCGCCAGCATAGCGACGCTGTGAATCTGGCGTTGGTGCAGCGCTGGTGGCCCGACGAGCCCATCGAATCGGTACTGAAGACCGACCTGTTCGATGAAGTCTTTGGTGAGGGGCTGTGTCCGTTCATGCATTCAAAAGTCCGAACTGTCAGCGGCATCGATATTTCTGAATCAATCGTTTCTGCAGCCCGAATGAGGTGTCCGGAACTGCAAACCGCGGTCGCCGATGTGAGGTCACTGCCCTTTGCGTCTGACACGTTTGATCTCACTATTTCCAATTCAACGCTTGATCACTTCGAAGCGGCGGGTGATATCACCGTTGCCGTGGGCGAGTTGTATCGCGTGCTCCGGCCAGGCGGCCAGTTGGTGCTCACATTGGACAATCTCTGTAACCCTAAGATCGCACTGCGTTATGCCCTGCCGTTTCGCTTACTGCGAGCCCTGAGCTTGGTACCGTATTTTGTGGGCTCGACCCTGGGCCCTCGCGGACTATGCCGGGAGGTCCGTCAAGCCGGCTTCCAGGTCATCGATACCGCTGTCGTGATGCATTGCCCCAGGGTAATTGCCGTGGCCATCGCCGGCCTGCTGCAACGGCATGCAGGGTATCCTGCACAGCAACGGTTTCTGCGCAGCCTGATGGCCTTTGAAAAGTTGTCGCGTTTGCCGACGCGTTCTTTTACCGGTCATTTCGTGGCTGTCAGGGCGGTCAAATAATGTTCGTGACCTTGCAGTCCCGCAGTTCCAGCGCCAATTCGATCAGGCCTGCCTTCAATGCGCCGGGGTTGGCCTCGTATAGCCGCGGCCTGATGGTTATTTCTGGCGAATACCAACCCCAGACCGGTATGATGCCAGGCTCATGTCCGCAACCACTCACGTAATGGAACACCTGCAACACCGCCGCACGGTATTTGATGGCTGGCGTTCTATCTCCACTGCCATATTCTTCACCACCGTGGGCTATGCCGTACTCGTGGGTGCGCCGGTAATCAGTACCGCCTGGGTTGGCCTGCTGGGCTTCAGCGAGGAACAGGTTGGCCGGGTCGCTGGCGCAGATCTTGGCGGGCTGTCGCTGGGCGCAGTGCTGGCATCGCAACTGGTGGGCAGGATCAATCGGCGCTGGCTGGCGCTGTCCGGTGCGGTTCTGGCCATGGCCAGTAACGCCCTGTGCATGGAGTTTCACCACTACGAGCAGGTATTGTGGTTGCGGGTTGTGGCGGGCATTGGCGCCGGCATCCTTACCGGGGTGGGGATGGCCACGCTGGCCGGTACCTGCAGACCCTCCCGTGCATACAATTTCATGCTGTTCGCCTTCTGCCTTTCACAACCATTGGAACTGAAGGTGTTGCCCATGTTGTCGATGAATGGCATCTACCTGACGTTTGTCGGTTGCTACTTGCTCGGGTTGCTGTTTCTCCGCTGGATTCCGCCACGCCCGGAAGATCCGGCGCTGGACATCGAGATTGACGTGGAAGAACCGAGTCATCGGCACCACGTGGAGCATCGCCATGTGCCTGCCTGGATTCCCTGGCTGTGCATGGGCGTTATCTTTTTTACCTATATCGACATCGGTTCTTACTGGACCTATATAGAACTGGCCGCACTCGACGCAGGCGTCAATCACGATTTCGTGGGTTCGGTGCTGGTGTGGGGTTCGTTCCTGACTGCTGTAGGTTGCCTGGTGGTGACCGTCATCAGCAACCGGTTCGGGCTTGCCCGGCCGTTATTGCTGGCGCTGGTGGCTATGGCCAGCGTTGCTTTCATGCTCAGTAATGGCATCACCGAAACTAAGCTGCTGGTGAGCGTATTCGGGTTCAACCTGCTGTGGATATTTGTGGACGTCTACCAGATGTCGATAGCGGCCAATATTGATCATTCCGGAGCGTTTGCTGCGCTGATACCCGGCGCGCAAGGCCTGGGGCAAATTATCGGCCCCAACATCGCGGCATCCCTGCTGGGTGCCGGTCTCGGGTATGGGTCGGTGTTCGAAATGAGCGCAGCTGCGGCCCTGACCGCCATGCTGATCTTCGGCTTAACCTACCTTTGGCTGCGGCGCAATATACCGGCCCTGGCCTATTCCCCGTGAGCTCATCATGGCTATACTCTCGCGCTTATACTCACAGCCCTCAGGTCACTCCACTCAAATCCATAGCAAGGGAAAAACCGTGACACAGCAAACGTTTGCCCAACAGCTCACTCGAACCAAACCGATAGACAGCGATGCGCACCTGACGGACGAACCCGGCGCAAACAGCCTGCACCGCTCGCTGGGGCTGTTCTACCTGACCATGATAGGTGTGGGTTCCACCATTGGCACCGGTATTTTCTTTACCATGGTCGAAGCGGTACCCAAGGCAGGACCTTCGGTCATTTTGTCATTCATCATAGCGGCCATAACGGCGGGGCTGACGGCATTGTGCTATGCCGAACTGTCGGCGCGGATACCGTCCTCGGGTTCCTCCTATTCCTTTGCCTACGCGACCGTCGGTGAATTCCTGGCGTTTGTGGTTGCTGCGTGTTTGTTGCTGGAATATGGCCTCGCGGCCAGTGCAACAGCCATTGGCTGGTCGGCCTATCTGAACCATTTCCTGAGCAATGCCCTGGGTTGGCACATACCTGCGCAGCTGCGCGCCCCGATGTTTGTCTCGGGCACAAGCGGCATCGAAGTGCACTCCGGCCAATTCAACCTGCCTCCCATGGTCCTGGTGGCGATCTGCTGCTTCCTGTTGATCCGCGGGGCAAAGGAATCGGCCACGGTCAATGCCATCATGGTGCTGATCAAACTGGCCATCCTGCTGTTTTTTGCGGTGGTGGCGTTTTCCGGCTTCAATGCCGAACATTTCACGCCGTTTTTTAATAACGACACCAGCAGGGGTTGGGTGGGCATGGCGGGTGTCACCGCGGCAGCAGGTACCGTGTTCTTTTCCTTCATTGGTCTTGACACCATCGCCACCGCAGGCGCGGAGGCCAAAAACCCGCGGCGCAATGTGCCTTTGGGCCTGATGGCAGCGCTGGGCATCGTCACCGTGTTCTACCTGGCGGTTGCGACCGCAGCCATTGGCGCTCAGCCGGCCAGCATGTTCGAGGGGCAGGAGGCCGGACTGGCGGTCATATTGCAAAACGTAACGGGCAAAGCCTGGCCGGCCTTGATTCTATCCGCCGGTGCGGTCATTTCGGTGTTCAGCGTTACCTTGGTCACTCTCTATGGACAAAGCCGCATCCTGTTTGCCATCAGCAAGGACGGGTTGATTCCCCAGTCTTTTCGAAGAGTCAATCACCGCACCAGAACCCCGGTCATTAACACCGTGGTGGTGTGCATCATGGTGTCGCTGGTTGCAGGTTCCGTGGACTCCACTTTTCTGTGGGACGTGGTCAGCATGGGCACCCTGGTGGCGTTCATGGTGGTATCCATCGCGGTGCCGGTTTTGCGCCACAAACAGATCGGCCAGGAAACACCGGGCTTTCGCATCCCGTTTGGCCCCTATTTCGTGCCGGGCTTGAGCGTCCTGGCGTGTTTGTACATTCTCAAGGATTTATCGGCAGCCACCTACCACATGTTTTTCTTGTGGATGGCCGCGGCTGTGGTGATTTACTTTGCCTATAGCATGCGCAAGAGCAAATTGCGTCATCAGTGACAGCACAGGCAATTCAACCGTGATTTGTTAGCCTTGCGATTTGATGAGTTGGTATACTTACCGTTGGTGCACAATAATTACCTGAATTCTTTGCTTGCCGGTGTTACCAGGGGAACGACTCATGACCGAAACGTATTGCAACGGCGAACAAGCCCATGTTTCCAGGCTGGTGACAGCATTCGCCCTGCTATGTCTTGTAACTGTTGCATTATTGGCCCCCGCGAGCCCTGTGCAGGCCTCCGGCGCGAAACCCGACGGCCTGTCCAATGGCGAGTGGGCAGCTATCCAGGCCCAGGTCGCAGCACGTAGCTACCGCGCCTATCCCGACGGGAACAATGGTTTTGGCGATGGTTTTGTAGCATCCAACCCGTCCCATGGCTGGCGCATTCACTATGCGGCGGATGGCACAACCACCCTGACACCGCGCAAAGCAGGTGGGGAGGCCTATGCATTGGGCCTCAGGCTGCGCGCGGTTGGGTACTCTGATGCGCAAACCATGGCTCAGCCGCAAGAGGTGAGCGCCTCCGATGCCACCGTTACCTACCAGTGGAACGACAATGTGCGCGAATGGTGGGTCAACAGCGGCCAGGACCTGGAACAGTGGTTTGAGCTGGAGCGCCGCCCGGAAGGCGGGCGGGAAGGCGAGAACCTGGTGCTGTCCATGGCCCTGGCAACCGACCTGGCAGCCAGCCAGCAAGTCGGACAGTCAGGTAATGAACTGAGTTTTGTTGGTGCCAGCGGCACTGCCATCACCTACAACAAGCTCAAAGCCTGGGATGCCACCGGCCGCGAACTGCCCGCCAGCATGCAACTTTCGGCCGGCCAGTTAAACCTGGTGATTAATGACAGCGGCGCCAGTTATCCACTCACCATCGATCCCAGTTTCCAGCAGCAGGCCTATGTGAAGGCATCCAACACCTCTGCCTATGACAAGTTTGGTTCGTCCGTGGCGATCTCCGGCGACACGCTGGTGATTGGCGCATTTGAGGAGGACAGCTTCGTCACGGGCATCAACGGTGACCAGGGTGATAATTCAGCGCTGAGTGCGGGCGCTGTGTATGTATTTACCCGGGTTGGTTCGACCTGGAGTCAGCAGGCCTACCTGAAGGCTTCCAATACCGATCAAGATGACTCATTTGGCTGGTCAGTGGCCATTTCCGGTGACACGCTGGCGGTGGGCGCCTACCAGGAAGACAGCAAGGCCACCGGGATCAACGGTGACCAGGCCGATGACGCTTTCTTCAATGCCGGCGCGGTATATGTGTTCCACCGTAGCGGCACGGAATGGACCCAGCAGGCCTACCTGAAAGCCTCCAATACCGGCGGCGGCGACCAGTTT
>SHZL01000038.1 GCA_009692275.1 Lysobacterales bacterium
ACCAATACCAATGTACTTTACGCGATCGCCAGCAAGCTGTTTCCGACACCCTGGAATTACCTGGCGGTGCTCTCCACCATCCTCAGCACCGTTGGCACGATTGAGACGCAAATCCTGCAATTCAGCCGCAGCATGTTTGCCATGGCGCGCGACGACATGCTGCACTCACGCTATGCCACGATTCACCCGGAGTGGCAAACACCCTGGGTGGCGACCTTTGTCATCTGGTTCCTGGGCATCCTGTTGCTGTTCAGCGCGTCGTACATGCCGTCCGTGCAGAAAATCCTGCAGAGCTCCATACTCGCCATAGGATTTCAAATCTGTTTTTATATGAGCCTGGCGGGATTTGCCTGTGCCTGGCATTTCCGCGACAGGTTAAAGAGGGGGACGTACAATGCCGTCTCCTATGTGATTTGGCCACTGCTGGCCGCGCTATTCATGGTGTTCATCGCGCTGTACAGCATTCCGACTTTTGACTGGATCACCAACGTCATGGGAATTGGTGGCATCCTGATCGGGTTTGTGCCGTTGCTTTTGGGTCGCTGGCGCAATGCCAATAGTGCTCGGGCCTGAGGAACGGGATAGCCGCTGATGCCATTACCATTACCCGACAGCCTAATTTCCGGCGCGCCAAAGTCGCGCCGGCCCCGGT
Source organism: Lysobacterales bacterium (assembly GCA_009692275.1). Classification (GTDB taxonomy): domain Bacteria; phylum Pseudomonadota; class Gammaproteobacteria; order Xanthomonadales; family SZUA-36; genus SHZL01. The sequence continues at coordinate 653 of SHZL01000038.1, forward strand.
TAATCATCGCCGCCATTGCACTGATCGTGACCGCCGTCGTTATTTTCACGCAGCGCGGCGGCCAGGAAGGGATAGCCGCTGGATCAGTGGCCAGCCGACCGGCGCTCACGGTCACGCTCACGACACCACAGTCCAGCGACTGGCCCCGGCGCCTTCCGGCACAAGGCAGCATTGCCGCGTGGCAGGAGGCCGTAATCGGCGCCGAGTTGGCCGGTTTGCGCATGACCGAGGTGCTGGTCAATGTAGGTGACCACGTAAGCAAAGGCCAGGAACTAGCGCGCCTTTCGATCGACATGGTCACGGCAGATGTCGCCCAGGCGCGCGCTTCCGTCGCCGAGGCCGCGGCCTCGCTGGCCGATGCGCGGGCCACCGCAAAACGCAACCTGGACCTGCAGGCCAAGGGCTTCATCAGTCCGCAGGCATTAACGCAGGCGGAGACCAACGAGCAGACCGCAGTGGCCCGCCTCGCGGCCGCACATGCGCGCCTGCAGGCCGAGGAAGTTCGACTGGCGCAAACGCGCGTGCTCGCACCTGACGACGGCGTGATTTCCGAGCGCAACGCAACGGTCGGCTCTCTCACCCAGCCTGGCCAGGAACTGTTTCGCCTGATTCGCGGTGAACGCCTCGAGTGGCGCGCAGAGGTAACTTCTGCCGAAGCAGATCAGCTGCAACCCGGCATGCCAGCCACGCTGTGGCTGCCAAGTGGTGTCGAGATCAAGGGTAGTGTGCGCATGGTGGCGCCAACGATTGATCCGGCGACCCGCACTGCCCTTGTGTATGTCGATCTGCCGCTGGCGGACGCCAGGGCCACGCTGCGTGCTGGCACTTTTGCACGTGGGGAATTTGAACTCGGCCGCCAAACTGCTCTGAACGTCCCGCAAAGCGCCGTGCTGATGCGTGATGGTTTCGCCTACGTGTTCACGGTCGATGAGGCCAGCAAGGCCAGGCAAACCAAAGTAACGATCGGGCGGCGCAGCGGGGAACTGATAGAAATCACGGACGGACTGGACCCGGCCAGCCGTATCGTAGTCAGCGGCGCCGGCTTCCTCACTGATGGTGATACGGTGCGGGTGGTCGAAGCCAACTCAGCACTGACGGGCGCGCAGTGACAGTCGCCCGCGCAATGCGCAAAAGATCCGAATCGTGTTAAACGTCTCCTCCTGGTCTATCCGGAACCCGACCCCTTCCATCCTCCTGTTCATCCTGCTGAGCCTGATGGGTTCGGTCGCATTCAAGGCGATGAAAGTCCAGAACTTCCCGGACATCGATCTGCCCATGGTCACCGTGGCCGCTTCCTTGCCGGGTGCTGCACCGTCGCAAATGGAGACCGAGGTCGCGCGCAAAATAGAAAACTCGGTGGCTGCGCTGCAGGGCGTGAAGAACATTTACACCACGGTAAGCGATGGCAGCGCAGTAGTTACTATCGAATTCCGGCTTGAAAAACCGACCCAGGAAGCGCTCGATGACGTGCGTGACGCAGTCGCACGCATCCGCTCCGACCTGCCCGGCGACCTGAGGGACCCGGCCATCTCCAAGGTCAACCTGTCCGGCACGCCGATTCTCACCTACGTGGTGGCCTCCAGCCGCATGGACGACGAGGCATTGTCCTGGTTTGTCGACAACACCGTCACCAAGCGTCTCTTGTCGGTGCGCGGCGCAGGCGCAGTTGCGCGCGTGGGTGGCGTCGATCGCGAAGTGCGCGTAGAACTTGATCCAGCACGACTGCTGGCGCTTGACGCCAGCGCCGCGGATATCTCGCGCCAGTTGCGGCAGATTCAACAGGAGGCCTCGGGCGGACGGGCGGATATCGGGGGAGCCGAGCAGTCGGTGCGAACCATTGCGACGGTGCAGTCGGCCGAGGAATTGTCCAGGCTGGACATCGTGCTTTCGGATGGCCGCAAGATCCGCCTCGACCAGGTCGCAACCGTTTCCGACACCTTTGCCGAACAGCGCTCCGCCGCTTTGCTTAATGGCAAGCCGGTGGTTGGCTTCGAAATTACGCGTAGCCGTGGCGCCGGTGAAGTAGACGTCGAGACCGGAGTGGAAGCTGAGCTTGCGAAACTGAAGGCTGAGCACCCGGACATCGAGATCACCGAGGCATTCAATTTTGTCGATCCGGTGCAGAAAAACTTCGAAGGGTCGATGTGGCTGCTGCTCGAAGGTGCGTTGCTGGCGGTACTCGTGGTCTGGTTGTTCCTGCGTAACTGGCGTGCAACCCTGGTTGCGGCCACCGCCCTGCCCTTGTCGATCGTGCCTACCTTTGCGGCGATGTACCTGCTGAACTTCACCCTCAACGGCGTCACCCTGCTGGCGCTGTCGCTGGTTGTGGGTATCCTCGTCGACGACGCCATCGTCGAGATCGAAAACATCATGCGCCATCTGCGCATGGGCAAAACACCCTTCCAGGCAGCGATGGAAGCGGCCGACGAGATCGGCCTGGCGGTGATTGCTACCACGTTCACGCTGATCGCAGTCTTCCTGCCGACGGCGTTCATGGGAGGCATCGCGGGCAAGTTCTTCGTGCAGTTTGGCTGGACCGCCGCAATCGCGGTGTTCTTCTCGCTGGTCGTGGCGCGCATGCTGACGCCGATGATGGCAGCCTATATGCTGCGCCCCCCCACGGGGACGTATGCCGAACCGGTGTGGATGGAGCATTACACCCGCTGGGCGACCTGGTGCCTGCGCCACCGGATTGCCACGATGGGCGCTGCGGCGGTGTTCTTTATCGGCTCGTTCTCGCTGGTGCCGTTGCTGGCAACCGGTTTCATCCCGCCCGATGACCTGTCACAAACGCAGGTCTACCTGGCGCTGCCCCCGGGCAGCGCATTTAAACAAACCCTCGCGATAGCTGAAGAGGCGCGGGTAATCCTGCAGAGCAATCCTCACGTCAAGCTGGTGTACACGGCAGTCGGGGGCGGCTCGGCCGGCTCCGACCCGTTCGGGCCGAGAGCATCGGCCGAAGCTCGCAAGGCTACGCTGACCATCAACCTGACGCCGCGCTCCGAACGCCATAGCCTTAGCAAGCAGGCCATTGAAAGCCAGTTGCGCGATGCCCTCGCGGTGCTGCCGGGTGTGCGCGTCACGATAGGCCTTGGCGCTTCCGGCGAGAAATACATCCTGGTGCTTGCCAGCGAGAACGGCGAGGCGCTGGCGGCACATGCCCGCGTGGTCGAGCGCGAGCTACGCACCATCCCCGGTGTCGGCGCAATCACCAGCACCGCCAGCCTGGTCCGCCCTGAACTGCTGGTGCGTCCGGACTTTGCCAAGGCCGCGGACCTCGGCGTGACCTCGGCGGCGATTGCCGATACCCTGCGCGTTGCCACTACCGGCGATTACTACCAGGGTCTGGCCAAGCTCAACCTGTCACAGCGCCAAATACCCATCGTCGTCAAACTGCCGCCGCAGTCGCGCCAGGATCTGTCACTGCTGGAGCACCTGAGCGTGCCGGGCAAGCAGGGCCCGGTAATGCTGGGCAACGTTGCGAGCCTGAGCATTGCTGGCGGGCCAGCTGAAATTGACCGCTTCAACCGCATGCGCAACATCAACTTTGAAATCGAGCTGAGCGAGGGCTCGCTCGGAACGGTGGAGAGCCAGGCTCTTGCCCTTCCCAGTCTGCAGAACCTGCCACCGGGCGTGATTCGGACCACAGTGGGCGATGCCGAGTCCATGAACGAACTGTTCGCCAGCTTCAGCCTGGCAATGGCCACCGGTGTGCTGTGCATTTACATCGTGCTGGTGCTGCTGTTCAAGGACTTCATGCAGCCGGTCACGATTCTGGTCGCCCTCGTGCTGTCCATCCCGGGAGCTTTCCTGGCTCTGTTGGTTACCAACACCGCACTGTCAATGCCGTCGATGATTGGACTCGTCATGCTGATGGGCATTGCAACCAAGAATTCGATCCTGCTGATTGATTACGTGATCCTCGCGCGCCGCGACCACGGGTTGAAGCGCTGGGATGCGCTGGTCGATGCCTGTCGCAAGCGCGCGCGGCCCATCGTCATGACCACGATCGCGATGGGCGTGGGTATGTTGCCGACCGCCATCGGTATTGGCACCGACTCGGGCTTTCGCGCACCGATGGCGATAGTCGTGATCGGCGGTCTGATTACCAGCACCTTCCTGTCGCTGTTGGTAATCCCTGTGGTGTTCACCTATGTCGACAACGCCATCATCTTTTCCCGCAGACTCTTCCATGTCACCGGCCACCACCGGGCCAAGGCGCCCGATCCGGAAACCGCTGCCTGATCTTCCAGAATTGTAGAGCCGCGATCTGATCACTCTGTTTTAAGGCTGCGGATTTGCTGCAGCATGTAATCTACCGTCTGCTGCACGTGGCGGTCCGTGCAGATGTCGCACAGACCGCGCGGGGGCATCTGGTTGTAGCCTTCAATGGTGCGCTGGTAAATGAGTTCAAGCGGCTGGTTTTCGATGCCTTTCCAATCACTCAGAACCGAGAGGTTCGGGGCTCCGTACCCGCCCGCGGCGTGGCAAGTGGAACACACCACGTCATAAATGTATTTGCCCTTGTCTATTTCTTCCACAGCCACGAAAGGCGGGCGGAACAAGCGGTGCAAAGTGCCTTTTTGCGACAGGATGTAAATGGAGCCATCGGCTGCCACCTTGATGTCGCGCACGCGATCGCCGAGTTCGCTCAGCATCGGGTATTCGGAGCGAATGACATCTCCATCCAGGTCCAGTTTGCTGATGTTCCGGGGCCGCATGGCACCTACCAGCAAATCGCCCTCCCACTCGGGGAACATGCTGCCCCGGTACATGGTAATGGGTGATGCGGCGATGGACGGCAGATAGTAAAACAAGGGCTGCTCGATGCCTTTTGCGTGGGTCCCGGCCGCATAGACTTCACCCACGCCAATATCCGGGTAGTTCGTACCATAGCCGCTCAGGGGCCAGCCATAATTTGCCCCGGCGCGGATGATATTGACCTCGTCCCCGCCCATCGGCCCGTGTTCAGCTTCAAACAGCCTCTGCGACACCGGGTCGAAGTGCAGGCCCTGCGGGTTGCGCACGCCCAGCGCATAAATTCTTGCGTCATACCCTTTGACGCCCACAAACGGATTATCTGCCGGCACGGAGCCATCGTCATTCAGACGCAGGATTTTTCCCTGCAGGCGCATCGTGTCCTGGACGATGGTATGTTCGGAACGTTCACCAATGGCGACGTAAAGATACCCCCGGTCGTCAAACTCCAGGGCGCCGCCAAAATTCGATGGCGACCAGCCCAGGGGTTCAGCGGCAAGGATCTGCTCTACATCATGCAACTGGTCTCCTTCCAAAATGGCTGTCGCCACGGCGGTAAGGTGGAATCTCCCCGTTTCCTCGTCGGCAATCGTGTAGCTTAAATAGATGCGGTGGTTGTTGGCATAATCGGGGTGGAGTTCCACGTCCAGCAAGCCGGTTTGCTCTGTGCCTGCCGAGGTATGCGGCGCGCCGGAAACCGGGGTCAGTTTCCTCGTGTCCAGGTCAAACCGGCTCAGCTTGCCGGAGATCTCGGTGATGATGACCTCCCTGGGGCTGAGGAACTGGAATTCACACGGATAATTGAGCCCGGAAAGCAGCAACTCGACCCGCGCATCGGGCACGTTGAGCTCCCACAGGGAATTGATCTGGCCGTTAAGAGCTGGGTTTTCCACACCTTCCGGCGGCGGCGCCGGGGGACTAGCAGGGGCCGCGTCCGGAACTGCTGGCGTGGTAACGGCCTGGGCGATGCCCGTTTCCGGGGCTTGGAGCTCCCGGACTGGCACCAGCCGAACTGCCAGCACGGTCAGTAATGCCAGGCCGGCGAGGGTCAGCGCTGTCCGCCCCGCGGAGAAACTGCCAAATCGGATATTTTGCACTCGCGTACTCTAATGTACCGCTGGAATAAACGCCAGACAGCCTCTGATCAAAAACCCTTGTACCATAACCTGAACGGGCAACATTGCCCTGCGAACTGACCATGGCCTTTAGCACCCTTGAAAATAACTCTGGCACCGGCAGCAACCGCTCCTACGTGATGTTCATGCTGGTGCTGGTTTACACGCTGAATTTTGTCGATCGCCAAATCATTGGCATCCTTGCGGTGCCTATCAAGGCTGACCTGGGTTTGAGTGATACGCAACTGGGACTGATGGGCGGCCTGGCCTTTGCGCTGTTCTATACCGGCCTGGGAATTCCTGTCGCATTGCTGGCCGACCGTTCCAGCCGCACCTGGATCATGACCGTGGCACTGGCCACCTGGAGCTTCATGACCGCGCTATGTGGCCTGGCGGGTAGCTTCTGGCAACTGTTTTTGTGCCGGGTGGGAGTGGGAGTTGGGGAAGCAGGGGGCGTTGCCCCGGCCTACTCCTTGATTGCGGACTTCTTTCCCGCCGCGCAGCGGGCCCGTGCGCTCAGCGTGTATTCCTTCGCCATCCCCATCGGCACCGCACTGGGCATCGTGTTCGGCGGGGTTATCGCCAGCCTGGTCAACTGGCGCATGGCATTTTTCCTGGTCGGTGCAGCCGGGTTGATTCTCGCGCCCCTGTTCCGCCTGACCATCAGGGAACCTGTACGAGGTCAGTTCGACCGCCCGTATGATGGCAGCGAGCCACCCGGGTTGAAGGCCATCCTGGCTAAGCTGTCACGCAAACCCAGCTTCTGGCTGCTGGCTGCCGGGGCCTCGTGTTCATCGATGATGGGCTATGGTGCGATGTTCTGGCTGCCATCGTTTTTCGTGCGGAGTTTTAACCTGACCCTGCTGCATGCCTCGCTGGTTTACGGCGCGGTCCTGCTGATCGGCGGGCTGGCCGGCTTGTGGGCCGGGGGCTGGTTGGGCGATCGCTACGGGCGCCACGACCGCGCGCAGTTTGCGCGCATTCCTGCTTTGGCATTCCTGGCCACCGTGCCCTTGTACGCGCTGGCCATCCTGTCGCCCAATCTGGCTTTGACTCTGGGCCTGCTGCTGGTCCCCACTGCGCTGGCGCTGGTTTGGCTGGGCCCGGTGCTTTCCACCATTCAAAGCCTGGTCCAACCTGACATGCGGGCCACCGCCTCGGCGGTGTTCCTGTTCATCATCAACCTGCTCGGCATCGGCCTTGGCATCTACGCGATGGGCGCCTTGTCTGATGGCTTGCGCCTGCAATTCGGTGATGACTCGCTGCGCTACGCTATCCTGGCGGGCAGTGGCTGCTATATTCTTGCAGCGATTTTTTTCTTCCTGGCAGCGCGCCGGCTGAACGGGGATTGGGAGGAATGATGCATAGCGCGCACTTTGCCCCGGCAGCTGCGCAGTGGACGAGTCCATGCTCACCGGCGAGCCGATGCCCGTCAGCAAACGCATGGGTGATAAACTATTCGGCGCCAGGCTCAACACCAATGGCGCGCTGGCGATGAGCTTCAGCCCAGCGTTGGTGATCACCAACGTGTTGCGCTTGAAGCAAGGCGCATACTGATGCGAGACTAATGACCATGATGAAACTGTCCTCTTTCGTGATGCTGCTGCTTGTCGTCCTGTCCGCCCATGCCGGCGAAATGGTCACTACCCCCGTTGTTCCTCCAGGCAGCAGGATTATCGATCTGAGCCATGCCTTTGATGCCACAACCATCTATTGGCCTACAGCTTCAGGTTTTGAACTGCTCACTGACTTCAAAGGCACAACGAATGGTGGCTTTTACTACGAAGCCAACACGTTCCGCTCCGCAGAACACGGTGGCACGCACCTGGATGCGCCGGCCCACTTTGCCGAAGGCCAGCTGCACGTGGACCAGGTTCCGCTCGAAAGCCTGATCGGTCCTGCCGTGCTGATCAATGTCACGGAGCAGGTATCGGCGGACCGTGACTACCAGGTGTCAGCGGATGATTTTTTGACCTGGGAAACGGCGCACGGAACTTTGCCGGATGGAATCATCATTTTGCTGCGCACCGGTTTCGGTGCCTTTTGGCCTGACCGCAAGGCCTACCTGGGCACTGAAGTCCAGGGTGCGGATGCAGTTCCCCTGTTGCATTTCCCCGGTTTGCACCCGGATGCCGCGCAGTGGCTGGTTGAGCACCGTGCGATTCATGCAATTGGCCTGGACACAGCCAGCATTGATTACGGCCAGTCCACGGGCTTTGAATCCCATCGCGCCCTGATGGCGAAAGGCATACCCGTCTTTGAAAACGTCGCAGGCATGGACCAGCTGCCCACCAGCGGCTTCCAGGTCATCGCGCTGCCCATGAAGATCACGGGGGGGAGCGGCGGCCCGCTCAGGATAGTGGCTATCATTCCCTGAAAAGGGAGTCGTTACTTCAGGCACGCGCGCGAACCGGGTCCGGGTTCGGTATAGTTAGCCTCCCTTTCCAGCAGGTAGCGCTATCGTGCCCATGGGTCGCACACCGCTCGTTCTGTCCCTTTGCGTATTCTCTGCCACGGCCCTCGCACAACACGGCATTGATTTAGCCGACATGAATCCGGATGTCGCCGCCTGCACAAATTTTTATGATTACGCCAATGGCAACTGGCGCGCACAGCACGCCATTCCGGACTATATGGATCGCTGGAGCCGCCGCTGGGAATCCGGTGAAATCAACAAGGAACACGTGCGCGACATCCTGGCCGAAGTTTCGGCACGGCAGGACTGGCCGGCCGGCAGCGCCGAGCAACTCGCCGGCGATTTCTACGCGGCCTGCATGGACGAATCCCGCGTGAACCAACTTGGCGTGACGCCCGCGCTGCCCCTGCTGCAGGAAATGCAGGCGATCAAATCCGTTGCGGATATCCACAATTCGATCGCTCACCTGCACAAGCTCGGCATCCCCGTGCCTTTTGCTGTTTACTCAACCCAGGACCTGCACGACCCCAACCTGATGATCGCGCAGGTGGATGCCAGCGGCCTGGGCCTGCCCGACCGCGACTATTACCTCAAACCCGATGAGCGATTCGTTGAGGCGCGCGAAAAGTATCACGTTCACGTGGCCAGGATGTTCGTGCTGGCGGGCCAATCACCAACTGAGGCCGACCAATCCGCAGCCACCGTGTTCGAATTTGAAAAGCGCCTCGCCGCAGCATCGCTGGACAACGTGGCGCTGCGCGATCCCGTGCAGCAGGACCACGCCATGAACCTGGCCCAATTAACTGAACTCGCACCGGATTTCAATTGGACCGCTTATTTCGACTCGGCCGGTATGCCGCTGGCTCCGCTCAACGTGACCCAGCCCGCCTTCATCAAGCAGGTGAACACGGAATTAAAATCGACACCGGCCGAACAATGGCAGACCTACCTGCAGTGGCAGGTGCTGAACGCCACGGCGGACCTGCTCTCGGACCCATTCGTCGAGCAAAACTTTGATTTCTACGGCAAGTACCTCAGCGGCGCAACCGAGATGAAGCCCCGCTGGAAGCGCTGTGCCGAAGCGACTGACAATCAGTTGGGAGAAGCGCTGGGACGCGCCTACGTGGACAAGTACTTCCCGCCAAGCGCCAAAGCGCGCACGCTGGAAATGGTCAAGAACATCCTGTTGGCCATGCAGGACACCATCAACGGCCTGGAGTGGATGAGCGCAGCTACCAAGCAACAGGCGCTGGAAAAGTTATCCACGTTCAACCCGAAAATCGGCTACCCGGACAAGTGGAAGGACTATCGCGGCGTCGTGGTCAGCCGCGCTTCCTGGTGGGATGACTTCGAGGCAGCCTCAGGCTGGAACGTGGCTGACGGACTCGCCCAGGTCGGCAAGCCAGTGGATCGTGCGCGCTGGGGCATGACTCCACCCACGTCGAATGCCTACTACAACCCCAACCTGAATGAGATCGTGTTCCCCGCCGGCATCCTGCAACCGCCAGCCTACGATGTAAACGCCACGGACGCGGTGAACTACGGCGCCATTGGCGTGGTGATCGGCCACGAGATCAGCCACGGCTTCGATGACCAGGGCGCGCAGTTCGACGCCCAGGGCCGCTTGCGCAACTGGTGGACGCCCGAAGACAACCAGCAATTCCAGGCACGCGGGCAGTGCGTGGTCGATCAGTTCGAGGGCTACTTCATCGAACCCGGTATACATCACAATGGCAAGCTGGTGCTTGGTGAATCCATCGGCGATCTGGCCGGAGCCAAGCTCGCCTACCTCGGCTACCAGAAGTCGCGAGTCGGCAAGGAACCTGAACCAACCATTGATGGTTTCACGCCCGAGCAGCAATTCTTCATTGCCTGGGGCCAGTTTCGCGGCGACGAGATTCGCATCGAGACGCAGCGCACCATGGTCCAGGGCGACCCTCACCCGATAGCGAAGTACCGGGTGAACGGCCCGCTATCAAATCTTTCGGCATTTCGTGAGGAGTTCCAGTGCAAGGCCGGAGACCCCATGGTGCGGGAGGGCACAGACCTCTGCGAGGTATGGTGAAGCTGATTCCCAGGGGCAGATTCAGCGAGGGGCTGATTCAGGTAAGCTGATTCAGGGGAGCTGATTTCCGGGCGCTATTCTTCCGGGTCTTTTTCTTCCGGGGCTGGACCCTCACCGACGTCATTGCCTTTATCGAAAATGATGCGCCAAATGCCCGGCGCCCCGAGGCGCCAGATGGACGTGAAGGTGCCAACCAGCGTTCCGCCAGGATCGTATACCGGACCGGTGCTCAGCGCGATGGAGAGGCGCATGAATAGCAGTGCCAAATTCTGGATCCAGGTGATCCTGTTCCAGGCCATCTTCGGGCTGACAATTTTCACTTTTACGCGCCAATACTACATGCAGGATCCAGGCAAGGCCGGCGCCACGCCGGCTGTCATCGGCCAGCCCTCGCCTGCAGGGCCGCACCCTGCCGTGGAGCCTGAGCTGACACAATTTAATCCCGAGCTCCCAGGTGCGATGAAGAGCGGGGATCCGGCGGTCCTGGCCCGCCAGGCGGATGAGTTTTTCGACAAGGAGCAATACCAGCAGGCGGCGGATTTGTATCAGCAGCTATTGGCAGCCGGACAGAACGAGGTCGATACCTATAACAATCTCGGCCTCACCTTGCACTACCTGGGAAGGTCAACTGAAGCACTGGATATTCTGAATAAAGGTGTGGCTGTGGATTCGAACTATCAGAGAATCTGGCTTACGCTGGGCTTCGTGAACAAACAGCTCGGCAATATCGAGCAGGCGCGCATGGCGCTGAGCACCGCCGTGCAATTGGACGCCGCCAACGAGGTTGGAAAATCCGCTGCCAAAATGCTTGAAGGCCAGGTCGCTGTTACGCGGCGCGTTGCTGCCGCGCGCGAGTTCTTTTTCTACCTCGGTGGCCCGGGATTCTGGTTTGGCGAAGCCGGCTTGCTCAGCAACAAAGCCGCGCTGGTCACCGTGACTGCCCGCACCGCGGTTCGTGCCCTGTTCCTGCCGGCGGCGAAGTGTGACCAGATCGTGGAGCAAGAGATTTTGTATTATCGCTGCTTCGTTGAACTGCTGGCCAGCCGTTACCTCAAAATAACCATCCTGAAACCCAATGCCCTGCGCGGCGGGCACCGCAAGACAGGTCTCTGACTGGATCAGGATCACGCTATGAGCCTGCTGAAATTGCCCCATGCGAAACCGAAGACCATTCTGTTCGACTGGCATGCCACGCTGGTGGACACCAAGGATGCCATGTATCACGCCATTGATAATGTTTGTTACAGCCAGCATATGACCGGGGCCACCACTCTTGAACCTGGTATCCCCGAACTGCTGGGCACCCTGCGCAAGCAGCATATAAAGCTCGGAGTGATATCAAACCGAAAGCGTGAGTTTATGCAATATGAGGTAGGCAACGTCGGTGCTGAAGACTGGAGTCTGCTATTCGACACCATGGCGTGTGGCGATGATGTTGCCCATCGCAAACCCTCGCCGGATCTGCTGCTCAAGGCCCTGGATAACTTCGGGATCAGACCGGACACGTCCTGTTGGTACGTAGGAGACAGCACCACGGACGTCGGTGCTGCCAAGGAGGCAAAGATAACGGCCATCTTCTACAACGGCGCCAGTTGGGACGAGAATTGGATCGACAGAATATTTCCAGGCACCATGCGCCATCCTCACCAACCGGATGCGGTTATCAACAGCTTTTCTGAACTGGCCGCTCTGGTAGATCAGTTCGTGCTTGAATTTGCCTAGCCCTAAAAAAGCCCTGCTTTGCTTCATTGACAACTTTCGGCAACGAGCCAGAGAAATGGCGTGCCGCAGCCCAGCCAAACGCCGTCGCCCAAGCCTGCCGGTTTGTCACGACCGGCAGGAGTGCTATCCTTCCGGCATGACATGAACGCACCAGCCGCCAATATCCTCAAGACCCTGATCGTGGACGATGAAGCCCTGGCCCGGCGTGGTCTCAAGCATCGTCTGCAACATGCCAGCGACGTCCACATCATTGGTGAAGCAAAAAACGGGCGCGAGGCACTGGCCCTGATGCGCGAACACCAGCCTGACCTTGTTTTCCTGGATATACAGATGCCGGGCATGAGCGGTTTCGACGTGCTGCGTGAACTCGGCTCCGGGGAAGTGCCAGCCATCGTATTTGTAACCGCGTTTGACGAATTTACCATCAAGGCTTTCGAGGCCAATGCCGTTGATTACATCCTCAAGCCGATTGAAGACGAACGCCTGCAGGCCGCATTGCAGCGGGTCCGCGAACGACACAGCGCGCGGCGCGCACGCAAGGATCGCCAGTCCCTGCTGAAACTGGTGAGCGAGATTGCAGGCACGGTCATCAACAGCGTGGAAGACATCGCCAGCAAGGGCGTCAAGGCGTTGAAGAAGGAACCGGCAAGGCTGGCAATCAAGGATGCGGGCAAGACTACCTGGGTGCTACAGGAAGATATCGAGTGGATTGACGCTGCCGGCGATTACATGTGCGTGCATGTCGGTGGCCAGACCCTGATCATGCGCAAGACCATGAAGGAACTGGACCAGGAGTTGGATACGGCCATCCTGCAACGCATCCACCGTTCAACCATTGTCAACGTGAAGCAGGTGAAAGAAATGCAATCGCATATCAACGGCGAGTATTTCCTCACCCTCAAAAGCGGCAACGTGGTCAAGCTGTCACGCACCTATAAAGACAAACTGCGGTTGTTTCTTGAATAAGCGAAACACGGTCACTGGTAGCACAGACCAGTCCTATCGCGGCTTGAGCTTCTGGCACGACAGCGTGCCGGAGTCACTCACACCGCGCGCGGCGCTGCAGCACGATGAGCAGGCCGACATCGCCATTGTCGGTGCAGGCTATACCGGCTTATGGACAGCCTACTACCTGAAGCGGCAACAACCCTCACTCAGGATCATCGTGCTCGAATCGGAGATCGCCGGCTACGGCGCGTCAGGGCGCAACGGTGGCTGGTGTTCCGCTTTTCTGTCCAATATCGAGCGCTGGTTTGCCGACCCCCGGCACAGGCCCGGTGCGGTGCGCCTGCAAAAGCTGATGTTCGATACAGTGCGCGAAGTGGGCGAGGTGGCACGGCGGGAATCCATCGATTGCCAGTATGAGCACTCCGGTGCGCTGGAAGTTGCCGTCAACCCGGCCCACTTGCAGCGCCTGAA
>SHZL01000039.1 GCA_009692275.1 Lysobacterales bacterium
TTCCAGGTGACCGTGCATGTTCACCAGCCCGGGCATGATGGTTTTGCCGTGGCTGTCGATGATTTTTGCATCAGCCGGAACGGGAACCTCAGTTTCCCCACCGACGGCTGTAATGCGATTGCGCTCAACCACTATGGTGCCCTGTTCGATCACGGCACCGGCGTTGGTAATCAGCCTGGCGCCGACAAAGGCCACTTTCCCCTCGGGTATGTCGGCTTTGACAGACAGGCCAATGGCCGTGGGTTCCGCGGTCGCCGCGCCATCGACCGCCGCCTGGTACAGGTCTGCGCCCAGCAGCCAGTTCAGCCGGCTGGAGTCAGCACTCCACGCCAGGCTGTAACCCCCGAGGTCAGTCAGGTTGATCACCGGGACGGCCGTGCTGCCTGCAGACACCTCCGTGGGCCCGGCGGCAGTCACCAGGCGCATCACGTAGTATTGCTGGGCTTCTTTAAAGCCCATCCATTTCAGGTCAGGGCTAACGGTCAATTCAGAGCGATCCGAACCGCTCGCCACGGCGTGTTCACGCAACTCCTGGTCCTGCAGATTGACGCTGACCAGTTTGCTCAACTGCACGCCTTCTGCGTACTCTTCGGTGACATAGTAAATGCGTTCACCGTCGGGAGAAAAATGCGGCGTCAAGCCTGCGGCCGTGATGTACCGCGGCTCACCGCCAGCAACGGGGACGGTGTAAATGCCTGCACCCTTGCGAAACCCGCCCATGCACTTACTGCCTGCTTCGACCTGGTAGACGATGAAGCGGCCATCCAGGGAAAAGACGGGCTGTCGAATGACTGCGCTGCTACTGACCAACGTTCTTGACTGCTTCCCATTAACCGATGCAAGCACCAGCGCACTGCCTTTCTCATCATCCCATTGCACGTAGGCGAGGTATCTTCCATCGGGCGAATATGCGGGTTCGAATTCCACGTCCGCCGAGTTCGTCAGGCGTGTGGGCTCACCGTGGGGCAAGCTTTTCTGCCACAGGTGGCCGAGCGCATTAAAGGCGATGGCCCGGTTGCCAGGCGCCACCGCCAGGTGTCGGATGGCCCGCACCGTGACCATGTCCGGGGCCAGATCGTAAGGGAAACGCGCCACCCTGGTAATGCGCATATCCGCATTGACGTGGAACGGTATTTCCACCGCGCTGGCCGTGGCGGTGTCAACGTTCACCAGCTTGCCCTTGCCCCAGATGGCAATGTGGCGGCCGTCGGGGAACCAGCCGTATTGGGGATAGTAGCTGCCCTGCGGGATCCACTCGCCTTGCATGTCGCGGTCCAGATCGTCAAACACCGGCCGCTGTGCACCGCTGGCGAGGTCATGAACAAACAGCACGGTTCTGTCTTTGACGCGCCGCACGAACGCCACCTGCCTGCCGTCCGGTGAGACTTCTGCTGTTGTGGCTCCGCCGAATCCGCCCAGCAATTCCCTGGTTTCGCCACTGTGCAGATCACGCTGCATGATGACGTGCAGAGGGTGGTTGGCATCGAAAAATATGGAATATCCGCCCTGGGGATTAGGCAGCTTTTGGGTGTAGTAAAGAGTGCGTCCATCGGGCGAGAACTGGCCTTCGTGGACATTTTCATAATGGCTGGCTGACGCAACCAGTGCCTGGCCTGTTCCGCTGCCGGGATAGAACAGCCGCAGATCAGAGGTGTGGAGGTCGTGATAATCGGATGACAAGTGAGTGGCTGCGAAATAGTCCCCGCCCGGCCCCCAGAACGGGCTTGTGACCACGTCAGCGCCGGCAAAGCTGAGCTGCCGCGCCGCCGAGCCATCGAGCCCGGACACCCAGACATTGTCCCCGCCGCTTGCATCACTGAGGTACAGCAGTTGGCTCCCATCTGGACTGAAGCGGGGCGTGCGCGTCATGGCCGGCCCGCCGAGGACCAGCGTCGCCTCGCCGCCCTGGACCGGCAGGGTATAGATATCACCCAGCAAATCAAACGCCAGCATCGTTCCGTCCGGACTGACATCGACGCTCATCCAGGTACCTTCGGTCAGCCCAAACTGAGCTTCGGTATAGGGCTGGCCGGTGTCATTCACATCCCAATCCAGTGATCCGTCAGCTGCCGGGCTGGTGCCGAAAACCAGCAATGAACAGCTGGCGCATAGCAGTGTTGTAAAGAGCCGCATAGAGATTCCTTGAGTTGGCCGGCCCGGTGAGTGCCTGTTCACCGCCGCTTCCACCATAGGGTAACGCCGGTCACGGACAGCAAGGCCACGGCCCAGCCGCACAGAAAAACCAGGATACGCCCGGGCAGGCCGGCAATGCGCCCGGAATGTAATCGCTCCCGCTCGGCGCTCACCACATCCGCAAAGCTGCGCTTGCCCGCCAGTGTATCCCCCGTGACTGCTCCTCCCGCAGCGGCGATGAATACATTGCCAGTCGCAAGCCCCGCGGCATCCCGGTCCCCAAAGTCAACCTGGTATGTCCGCGTGTCATGCGCATAGGCTATGGCCGTCGGGCTGGCCTTGATGCCAAGCGATTGAACATGGCGTTCGGCCTGCCGAATGGCCATGTCAAAGGAAATGCCGCCGTCCCTGCCCGCCTGTTGGTCCGTAGCCCCTTCTACCTGGATAGTCTGAACCCCGGCGGTTTCGCCGGTGGGTGACAGCAGGCTGACCAGCGGCAGGAACACCTGGCGCTCCAGCCCCAGGGCAACACCACTTACCGCAATCGGCAGGATCACCAGCCAGAACCACAAGCCGGTGGCGCGGTGCAGTTGCACGACCATCGGTAGGAAGGGCAGTCCTCGTTTTAATTTCCAGGCCCGAGCCCAGGGCCAGCTCAACACCAGTCCAATGACGGCCATGACGGTCCACAGAATGGCCACGCAGCCCCACAAGGGCCGGCCAATCGAAAGCGGAAGAAACAAACGATTGTGCAATTTGTGCATCATCGGTACGGCGTTTTCACGGCCACAGCACTCTCCCCACAGGCGTGCGCCTTTTACCTCCGCAGTTACCGGGTTGATAAACACTTCGTCAAAGGGAACATCGAAAGGCAAGCCGGTAGCGGGGTTGCTTACCGCTTCGACATACACCACTGCAGCCCGCCGGGGCGTGGCGGCGATTGGTAAATAGGTCACGCGGATGCGCTCATCCCAGGCTTCAACCGCGGCTACCAGCTGGCCGGCGCTAAGGGCCGCCTGGCCCCTTTGCCCGATGTGGTACAGGGCGGGGTTCAGCCAGGCGTCAAATTCAGTGTAGAACGACAGAATGCTCCCGGTCACACCGGCGATGACCAGGAAACCGGCCAGTGCGAGGCCGAGGTAACGATGTATGGAAAGAATCAATTTTCTCAATGTTGTCAGCCTGACTATCCCGCTGCGAGGAGAGTCTTCAGTACTGCGTTCAATGCTGCGTTCAATATTGTGACTGGGGCAAACGTACGATCAGTCCGTCGAGACTGTCCGTGATCGCAATTTGGCAGCACAGCCGGCTGTTCTCGCGCGGGTCGCTGGTGCCGGCCAGCAATCCAGCTTCCAGGCCGGCAGCCCTTCCGATCCTTTCTATCCACTGCTCGTCAACAAAGCAATGACAGGTCGCGCATGAGCAGCAGCCCCCGCATTCGGCCTCGATGCCTGGGACCATGTTATCGACGGCACACTCCATCAGCGTCAGGCCGACTTCTGCGTCCAGCACATGTTCCTTGCCAGAGTATTCGATAATCGTTACCGAAGGCACCTTGTGTTCTGGCCTTCCCTAAGTCCCCGGCGCCGCTGGGCCGCCGAACAAGCCGATATCCGAGACCGTTCCATCCCGGTTGCGGATGGCCGGATCCCCCCGTGACGGCTGAAAATTCTTGCCGGGCCGGAAATCCATGTCCAGCTGCAGATTTTCAAGATAGACATGGTCACCGGCAGTCAATTGACCACCGGCAGTTTCAGGGAAAAAGAGCGATTGGTTTCCATCGAAGGCGCAATAGTCGACCGAGATGGTGGCCAGTTCCTCCGCGCGAACTGCGTAAGGCTGGTTGCCAACGAGAATCGAATTGACGAGTACGATGATGGCGTTTCCCTTGCCGAATACGCCATCATCCAAACTCGCTTCGACCACTGAATTATAGATTTCGGTGCTGCTGTGGTCGTACGCTGCGACTGCCGCAGAACTGTTGTTGCTGAACAGAGAGTTTTCCACTCGCACCGTGGAATTCCCTTCCACCCAGATGCCGACATGTCCGTTTTGCACGCGCAACCTGGAAAGCACAACCCGGCTGTCACCAAAAACCGAAACCGCCATCTTCGCAATGCTATTCATCTGCGTGTCTTGCACGGTGACTTTGCTGTCGATGATAAAAATTCCATGGCCATCGTACAGATCGTCGTCCGCCAATCCGACTTTGAAGTCGCGGATTTCCAGCCCGCTGATCTCTACTGTGCTGTTGTAAACAAGCAGTGCACACACCGCGGGGCCGCTGCTGCCATCGAGAACCGCGCCGGGTTCTCCACGTAATTGCAGGGTCTTGCCTTCCACCAGGACGCCGCCGCGGATGACGAGCTCTCCATAGGGTACATCGCGAAATTCTGCCGGGCTGTAGACGCCGGCGGCTATGGTCACCCGGTCGCCAGCGCCCGCCTGTTCAACGGCTTGCTGGATGCCGGGATAACCGCGCAAGTTGCAGGAAGAGTCTTCACTGCCAGTGGGGCACACACGCCAGTCAGCCGCCTGGAGTGTTGCAGCCCACAGCAACGGCAACAGAAGCAAAGTGAGGCATCGCCCACTAACGAGCGCGAGGCGAAACCGGGATGCGGCAATGGATGGATGACAAAAGTGCAGGTGCACGGATTTGATATGAAGGGGTTTCATGTTTGTTCCGTCTTTGGCGTGCCGCGTGATGGCCTGAAAGCGAGTTCATTATAGAAGCAGATTTCTGCGCGACAGCGTCGCCTAACAGGGTTTGACAGGTGATCAAAATGCACCGGCCGGCCCATCGAAGCGAGCCCCTGAAGCAGACCCTGAAACAGACCCAGACCCAGACCAGACGTGCTGAAATCATGCGGAGAATGGTGTTTCATGGCAGGTCCCGGTTGTCCGCCGGAGCGCCATGGAGGTCGCGGCCCAGCTAAGTAAGTGGTGGTTGATGATTGCTGCATAGAATGTAAGAGTACGCTCTGTTGGTAATCGGATGGGTGAGCCATGAACAGGTATCTCAAAGCCGCGGCAACGTTCCTGACAGTTGGCTGCCTGCTATCGCCTCTGATGGCCGACCAGTCGCAACTGCAACCGGTCATCAATGCACACGACGAAGTGCTGCCATTGGACTGGCCGCTGCTGCATGTCGGGACTGCCGAATACGCGGAAGGACCCACCGGGGTAACGGTGTTTTACTTCCAGCGCAAGGTCCTGGTCGCGATGGACGTGCTGGGCGGCTCGCCGAGTTCGGTTAACAGCTCCTACCTGGACCTGGGTTACGACGAACCGGAACTCGATGCCGTGGTTTTTGCAGGGGGCTCTTGGTATGGCCTGGAAGCGGTTACGGCCGTTTCAAGCGCGCTCAAGGACGATCACCTGCGCGATGGAAATGCATTTGGCAACCCACCCAATATTGCGCTGTCGGTCGGCTCGATCATTTTTGATTTCGGTTCGCGTCGCTTGAATGAAATCTACCCGGACAAGCGGCTGGCCGAGGCGGCTTTCAGGGCCGCACAGCCGGGATTTTTCCCTTTGGGCGCGCATGGCGCCGGGCGTATGGCAAAGTTTGGCTACTTTTTTGGCTGTAATGCGTTTTCCGGCCAGGGCGGCGCGCAGCGCAGCGTCGGCGCGCTCAAAATTGCTGCCTTCGCAGTGGTCAACGCTTATGGAGTGATTACGGATCGAAACGGCCGGGTTGCGGCGTGTTATCCACAGGCCAGCTGGCCTGAAGATTTGCACACCGCGGACCTGATGGAGAATTTTCCCGCCAGCAAGGATCAACAGTGGAAACCGCCGCCGCGCACTGCCGAAGCCAAGAAAACCAACACCACGGTTAGCCTGGTGGTGGTTAATCAAAAGCTCACACCACCGGAACTGAAACGCCTGGCCGTGCAGGTGCACACCTCTATGAGTCGCGCGATTCAACCGTTTGCTACGCTGTATGACGGCGATGTGCTGTACGCCGTATCCACTGCGGAAGTGGAACAGACCGAACTGTCCGGACCGGAGCTGGGCGTAGTGGCATCGGAAGTCATGTGGGACGCCATACTGGCTGCGGTTCCACAACAGCCCCGTTTCCCTGAGCGAACGGAGACCACAGAGCAAGCCGCAATACAGAACCCGGCACCTGCCTTGGGCACCGCGGACACATTCCAGGGCGAGTACCGCTTCAGCGACATAGCCAGCCTGGAGATCACCTCGTCGGCAGGCAAGTGGTTTGCCCGGGCCAGTGGTGCGGTCACTGTCTTTGGCATTAACAAAGACCAGCCGGTGGAGTTGCAAGCCGTATCCGCCAAAGAATTCACCGTGCCCGATCGTTATCCCTTGATCTTGCGCTTTGATGGACCGGACCAGCTTTTGCTCAACCCGGGCCACTGGCAGCAATTGGGCAAACGGGTGAGTGTCGACGGCTAGCCCTGACCCTGGACGCCGCGCCAATAAATCAGCACTCAAAGGAAAGTCAATCATGAGTATTGAAACATCGAACGTGTTGCAGGATGAGCAAGGCTTGCGCCAGATTTACAGAGCAACGGGCGAACGCGCCCTGCTGAAAGTGCAGAGCAAGCTCGACCAGCACTGCCGGGATTTTATCGCCCGGTCGCCCTTTTTGTGCATAGGTTCATCCCGCCCGGATGGCCATGCCGACGTTTCCCCCCGGGGTGACCCGCCCGGTTTCGTGCACGTCGTCGACGATCACACACTATTGATCCCGGACCGGCCTGGCAACGACCGACTCGACACCATGACCAATATTTTCCAGAATCCGAAAATCGGCTTGCTGTTTTTTATACCGGGGATGGAAGAAACCTTGCGGGTCAATGGGGCTGCCCGGGTCATCACGGATCAACAGGAACTGCAGAGGTTCGAATTCAGGGGGCATACGCCCGTCGCGGCCATCGAGCTCACGGTGCACGAGGCATTCCTGCACTGCGCCAAGGCCTTGAAGCGCTCGCTGTTGTGGGATGAACAATCGAAGATTGACCGCAAGACGTTTACCCGCCCGGCGCAAATATTTGCCGACCATGTCAAAGGCGGCATGTCGGCAGACCAGGTTGAGGTGTACCTGCAGGAAAACTACAAAAACGGTCTGTACTCCAAAGAGTAAGGATCTCAGCAGGGCGTGATGAGCCTTTGACAGAAATCGCGGGCGCGTTCATCAGCTGCTGTTTCTGCGGGTGTCAGCAATGCCAGGGTGGGGAACAGCACCAATGGCAGGCAAGCGGACAGGTAGACGAATGCGATGCCCCAGAAGACCGCCTCTTCGGATGTCGACCGGATGTGGAAAATAGTGTATATAAATCGCAGGGGCACTACGATGGCGAAATCCAGCAGCAACCACTGCAGTACCGGCGCCGCTCCCACCACGTAACCAAAGTAGCAGGCAATCAGGGCGGCCAGCAGGCCATAAAGAACGGACGTCAGCCGGTAGGCATGGAGCTTATTACGGTGTGAATAGCTAAACTCGGCCAGGGCATGACTCCGATTTTCCCGCCCGGAATAGTGCTAACTGTGGGCAGATATTTGTAATAATCGCTAGTTAATTCCAAGGGAGCCATCCCGTTGCACAGCAGAGTCCTTCTGGCCAACTAAGTCATTTAACATCATGGTGTTACGGAACCGCAACTCGAGGAAAGTGCCTTTGTATGGTGCATAATGCGCACCGCAGAATTAGTTTTTGGCACCTTCCGTGAACACTCTGCGCGGTGGTAGTCTCACGCTGTGGGAATTCCGCCAGTACCACGGGCACGCCAGAGCCAGATGCCTGCGGCTTCAATACATCACAATAGAGGCTTGATGCTCATGAAACTTACGCACATCAACATCCTGGTTTTTACCCTGGTCGCATTTTCAGCCCCTTGTGCCGATGCGCAAACCAAGGCCATAGAAAACGAAGATCTTGCACTGGAAGAAATCATTGTTACCGCCAATAAACGCGAAGAGCGGCTGATTGATGTCCCCATGGCAATTACCGCTATAACCGGTCTTGAATTGGAAGCGCGCGGCATCGACACCATTCAGGACCTTTCCTTTGCAGTCCCCGGCATGACCATGCGCGAGGACGGGCCCGGCAGTTACCAGATATTCCTGCGTGGTATTGCCAACGCCTACGGCGGTGGCGCCCTGGTTAGCATATACCAGGATGAAATTCCTCTGGTTCTTTCCGGATACGAAATACTTCCCACCCGGGTGATGGACCTTGCCCGGGTTGAAGTATTGAAGGGACCGCAGGGTACGCTTTACGGTCAGGGCGCCGTGGGTGGCGCCGTTCGGTACATTACCAACCGTCCGTTGCTGAATTCCTTCGAGGGCAGCCTGGAAGCAAATTTATATAACGTTGCCAGTGGTGATTGGGGTGACTTCATAACCGGTATCGCGAACATACCTGTGGTGGAAGATCAACTGGCATTCCGCATAGCGGCAGAATTCGGCAACGGCGGCGGTTGGCAGGATCAGCCGGAGGCTGACATCGAAGACGGCAACGGGGAAGACCTCAGAAACATCCGCTTCCAGGGCCTGTGGAAGCCAGTGGAACCCATGGATGTTTTCTTCACCTACGTTAACTACCATGCCGATTATGAATTGGGCCAGGGCTATGAACAGCCCGATCGCACGGTGTATGTGGCCGTTGATCCGGCCCATCGGCTGATCCCGAAAATCTGGAACTATGATGTGTACAACCTGGAAGCCCACTATGATTTTGGCGCAGCGGAGCTGATGAGTTCGACCTCCTATCTGAAAATGGATCTGCAGTACCCGTTCTCTTATTACGGTGGCCCGGATACCGTGTATGAAGGAACCCTGTCCGGATACAGCGATCGCTATAATCCAGGCCACCAGTTCTCCCAGGAATTGCGCTTGAGCTCCACTGACGATTCACCCTTGCAATGGACGGTGGGTACTTTCTACCGTGATGTGAATATCGAGACCAATATTCCCAACGGTGTCACCGGATACTACGGCGAGGTCTATTATTTTACTTACTACGTCACCAACACCTCAAAATCCTATTCGTTCTTTGCCGATGCGTCCTACCAGATTAACGACCAGTGGAATATCGGCGCCGGTGCCCGCTACTTCAAAGACAAGCAAACTGAAGAATACATCCCAAACCCGGTGCAAAGCAGCACCTTCGATTCAGTTGACCCGCGCATCTATGCTTCCTGGACCTATGCTGACAACAGGAATGTGTACGCATCGATCACCAAAGGCTTCCGCAGCGGCGGCTTCAACGGCTTCGATTATGCAACCGGTGCGGAATTACCGGATTTTGATCCCGAATCACTGTGGAGTTACGAGTTGGGTTATAAGGCCACCATTCTCGATGGTGCGCTGTTCCTGGACCTGGCGGCCTACTATACGAGCTATAACGATATGCTCCGTCGCGGCCTGATACTGGTCGACAATGCTATTGGCCTGCAATCGTTTACCAGTAACATTGGCAAGGCCGAGATCAAGGGCCTGGAAGCGGGCTTTACCTGGCGGGCAACCGATGCGCTTACATTGAACCTGTCCGCTTCGTTCATCGATGCCGAAGTCACCCAGTTGGATGCGGAAGGATCGGCCAACATCGAGGGAGACCCCATCGATTACGTCCCTGAATTCAGCTTATCGGTGGGCGGCAATTACGACTTCAACTGGCGCAGTGACATGCCGGGCTACATCCGGGCGAGCTACAACTACCGCGACGAAATGCCCTATGTTGACCGGACCAGTTTCCCGGCTGCAAACGTACCGCAGTATTCGGACAAAATCGGACTCATCGATGCGCGCCTGGGCTTGACTTTTGGCAGAACTTATACCGAGCTGTACGTGCAGAACCTGACGAATGAAAACAAGTATATCGACCCGTACCACGCCTGGAATAATGCCAACCGCACCCGGCCACGAGCCATAGGCATTGTATTTGGGGTTACATTCTAGAACTTGAACTGATGCGCTCAGCGCATTACTGAAAGCGTGCCCTGATGGAGCTTGTGGTAGCTGCCCCAAGCTCCTTTTTTGGACCCCGCCACTTTTTTTTCACTAATTTTCAGGCTGCCTGCTTGGGCCGGAACAGTTGCCTGCTGGCGATGACGATATACCGCCCGCTGAGCGCGGCAATCAACAGGCCCAACAAGGCCACCAGGATTTTGGTAGTAAGGCCCGCCAGGCGTCCGCTGTGAATGGGTAACTGCAGAGAAAACAGCTGGTCACCCGCGGTTCCCCGGCCGGGAGTCCTGGCGCCGACCACGTGGCCATCGGCCCCATCCAGGTAAATCCAGTCATTGCCCAATCCATCCGGATCGCGATACCCGTATCCCATGCCATAAAAATTGTAGCTGCTGCTGTAGAACAATTCAGCAACCGGACCCGGATTGCCGTTTTCGCGTCCCAACTGCTGGGCCAATTGGTAGGCATCGTCATAGCTCAGCTTGCGTTGGCCGAAATCCCTTAACTCTTTTTTCGAATATTCCTCATAGACGCTGGCCTTTACCGGGGAGAAAACCGAGACCAGCGGTTTGAAAACCTCGTCCGCCAGGTTCATGGCGATGCTGCTGAGCGCAATGGGCAGCAGCAACAAAGCGAAAACCAGAGCGACCGCTTTGTGCTTGATGGGAATCAGGAACAAAGTATCTGTGGCTGGTGTAACACCGATTGCGCCGAACAACACGAGCAGACAATTGATCAACAGCACACCGGCCACCCCGCCCATCAGGTAAGCGCCCCAGGCGCCGTCTGTGAGCGAGTGGTGCATTTCGTACAGGTAGTTAAGAACATTCTGCGGCTCAAAACAGCATCTGCCCCAATACTTCTCACCCACGATTTCGCCACTGTGGGGATCGAGATAGAACGTGTTGCTTGCTATGGGTGGGTACCCGCCCGCGGCATCCGGTTTGGGCTCGGCAGTCAGCATCGCCGTTTCACCCGGATTCTTGGGGTACTGCAGATACCAGACCGCGACCTCCGGCCTGGCCTGTTCCAGCTTTTCGATAAGAGCCGGGGGTGGCAGCATCTCCCCCCCGGTTTCCACGTGATAAAAACCGGGATTGAGGAAGGCATCGATTTCGTCGTAAAAAGCCAGCAAGCCGCCCGTAATTCCGCTCATGATCAACAGGGCGGCGACGCAGATTGCAGCCATGCCCAGCAAAAGTTTTACGTAATGCATAGCAATTTCTCCAGGATTTCCGCCCGTGCACTGACTATGGTTGCATCGGCCGGGCCATGGAAGGAGCCATTCAGGTTTGAGCTGGTGTTAATCTATCACCGTCGTTCGCGAATTTGGCATCTCGCCATGAGGTCTCAGAAGGATTAGTTTAACCGCATGAATTTCTATCCATTGACAATACCCGCACCCAGCCGGTCACGAGGTTTTGCTTGTTGTGGCAGTTTGTCGGCGAGACTGCTGGCTGCACTGCTGCCCGGACTTCTGATGTGCGCCCACGTGAACGCAGATGAGTGGGACGTGGAGGACACGGGCCAACCCTTCCATGAAGTCGAGTTTACTTTGACGGAAGGCACCTGGATGAGCGTCGACGTCAGTCCGGACGGCAAAACGCTGGTTTTTGATCTGCTCGGAGATCTGTACACCATGCCGGTTGCCGGTGGGAAAGCAGAGTTGCTCCTTGGCGGCCCGGCCATCGCTCGCACGCCCAGCTTCAGCCCCGATGGTTCGGAAATACTGTATCTGAGCGATCGCAGCGGCCAGGACAATGCGTGGACCATCCGGCCCGATGGCGGCGGCGCACGCCAGGTCACGCATGAAACGGAAAACATGATTGCCAACCCGGCCTGGAGTTCCAATGGTCAATACATCGCCGCTGCCAGCGTGGTGCCGGAGTTTGACGCCAGCTACAAGTCACAAATCAGGATGTATCTGCAGGAAGGTGGTACGGGTATGACCCTCGTGCCCACGCCCGAAAACCAACGTGACGTGCAGGAAGCCAATTTTTCCAGCGACGGAAAGTATGTTTATTACACGCAACGACTGCTGGACCACGCAATTTATGTGGACGCCAACCACATGAATTACGCGGTCATGCGGCGCGACCTGGCCAGCGGTACCATCGAGCAGGTGGTAGGTGGCTTTGGCGGGGCGCTGTCGCCACAGGTATCGCCCGACAGTCGCAAGCTGGCCTTTGTGCGGCGCGTCAAGGACAAGACCGTACTGTTTGTCGCGGATTTGCAAACCGGGCAGCAGGCGCCGGTCTATGCAGACCTGGCGCGAGACCAACAGGCAGATTTCTATCAGCAAGGGGTCTACTACCCCGGCTTTGACTGGTTTCCTGACGGCAAAAGCGTCGCTATCTGGGGCAAAGGGAAGCTGTTCCGGGTCGACGTGGCCAGCGGCGCGACCAGCGAAATCCCGTTTGAGGTCAACAGCAAGCACAATATCATCTCCACGCCCCGGTTTGCCGACCCATTGGCGCCGGAGGAAATTGAAGTTCTCACTGCACGGCAACTCGCCATTGCACCGGGCGGCGAGGAACTCATATTCCAGGCACTGGGGCATCTTTGGCAAAAAGCCTTGCCAGACGGGAGACCCGTGCGCCTGACCGACCGGGCAGCCGCCGAATCCGAACCCGCTTACTCCGACGATGGCCGGCGCCTTGCCTACGTTGAGTGGGATGATGAAACGGGCAGCAAGCTCGTCGTGATGACGCTCAAGGGAAGAAAAATCAGTGCGCTGACGGGCAGCCCCGGTGTCATCCGTCAGCCTGCCTTCTCTCCCGATGGCAACACCATTGTGTTCAGCATCGACGAACCGAACAAGACCATGGGCGGTTATCGGGCCAAAGCGGGGCTGTACCTTATTTCAAGCAGCGGGGGCGACCCCCGTTATATCGGCAAGCCGGCGCTGGCGCCGCGGTTTTCCGCGGATGGGACGCGCATCTATTTTTCACGCGAAGAATCCGGGAACACCAGGCTTTCAAGTATCAACCTGGACGGCTATGAGCAACGGGATCATGCGCTGGCTGCAGGGGCAGATCGCTTTGAATTGAGCATGAGCCCGGATGGTCGCTGGCTGAGCTTCAAGCAGGAACAGCAGTACTACCTCATGCCCTACGTGGAGACCGGCAACGTGACGGATGTGTCTGCGACCAGCACGGCCGTGCCCGTCGCAAAATTGACCACCACCAGTGGCTATAACCTCGCCTGGTCAGCCGATTCTGGCAAAGTCTACTGGAACCTGGGCCGCGATCTGTTCATGGCAGAGGTAAATAACGAGTTTCTGCTGGCCGGCAAACTGCCTGGAGCTTCAGCTGTCATCGGCCTGACCGTGCCGGGAGACCGGCCGGAGGGCGTAGTGGCGTTTAGCGGCGGCCGTGTGCTGACCATGCGCGGCGAAGAAGTTTTTGAACAGGGCACGGTGGTGGTCAAGGGCAACCGCATCATCGCGGTTGGCTCGACCGACGGGGTGGATATCCCGCCGGATGCCTACGTGGTGGATACCAAAGGTAAAACCGTCATGCCCGGCCTGGTAGATATGCACGGCCACATCGACTGCTGTTACAACGAAGGCCCGATGCCGCAAAAGCACCCCAACCAATATGCTGCGGCAGCTTTTGGAGTTACCACGAATTACGATCCCTACACTTCGGAAATTCCCGCCTATACCGCCACGGAAATGCAGCGCGCTGGACTGCTGGTCGCGCCACGGTTTATTGCAACTGGCAGGGTGATATACGGGCGGGCCAACAAAGGCGACCATGCGTTTGTACCGCTGCATACCTATGCTGACGCGCAGAACACCATGACAAGAAAACGCGCGCTGGGCGGACGTACCATCAAGAGCTACAAGCAACCATCGCGGCGTGCGCGCCAGCAGTTGGTCAAAGCCGGTCGCGAGGCCGGGATCATGGTGGACGGCGAGGGCGAAAGCCAGTTTTACGTTGACCTGAGCATCATTATCGACGGACACATGGCCCTGGAGCACAGCTTTCCGGTTGCAACCTACTATGACGACATTGTGCAACTCATGGCCCACA
>SHZL01000040.1 GCA_009692275.1 Lysobacterales bacterium
TGACCGGGCAGTACATAGTCCGTGACTGGACTGAGGAGCGCGGCAACCTGTTCCAGGCAGTG
This sequence comes from Lysobacterales bacterium, assembly GCA_009692275.1. Classification (GTDB taxonomy): domain Bacteria; phylum Pseudomonadota; class Gammaproteobacteria; order Xanthomonadales; family SZUA-36; genus SHZL01. The sequence goes on from SHZL01000040.1 coordinate 63, forward strand.
CGCACGGAGAAAACGGTCATGTGGGTGATTCTTTCACTCATCATTGCCGTGGCGGCCTTCAATATCATTTCCATGCTGGTGATGGTCGTGACCGACAAGCAGGCTGATATAGCCATTCTCAAGACCATGGGCGCCCGGGCGGGAACCATCCTGCGAATATTCGTCATCCAGGGGAGCCTGATTGGCATCATTGGCACTGCGCTGGGCGTGCTGGGCGGAGTCGTACTGGCCGCGAACATCAGTTCCGTCGTGCCATTCCTGGAGCACATATTTGGCTTCAGCCTGTTCCCGGAGGATATTTACTACATCACCGAATTGCCCTCGGATTTGCGTGGTGGCGATGTCGTCAAGTTCGCGCTGATGTCACTGGGCATGTCCCTGCTGTCTACCCTGTATCCGGCGTGGCGCGCGTCGACCACCCATCCGGCAGAGGCTCTGCGTTATGAATAGCACGCCGCCGGAACTGGTGCTGGACGCGCGCAACATCAGCAAGTCCTTTCACCAGGGATCGAAAAAAATCGATGTGCTGAGTGATGTCAGCTTGCAACTCCGCGCTGGACAGTCCATGGCCGTTGTTGGAACTTCCGGTGCCGGAAAAAGCACCTTGATGCATATCCTCGGCGGCCTGGATCGCCCGGACAGTGGCGAAGTGCTGATCGAAGGTCAATCCCTGTGGACCCAAAGTGAGGCGGCGCGCGGCGCCATGCGTAATCGCACCCTCGGGTTTGTATACCAGTTTCATCACTTGTTACCGGAATTCACTGCGCTGGAAAATGTCGCCATGCCTCTGCTCATACGCGGGCTTGCGGTGGCGGTTGCCAGGCAAAAAGCAGCTGATCTGCTTGGCCGCGTGGGCCTCGAGCAGAGACTGGACCACAAGCCAGGTGAACTATCGGGTGGCGAGCGGCAACGTGCAGCGGTAGCGCGCGCCCTGGTCGGTGGCCCCCGGGTGGTGCTGGGTGATGAGCCAACCGGGAACCTGGATGAGCGCACTGCAGGAAGCGTTTACGACTTGCTGCTGGAGTTGAACCGCGAACTACAAACCAGCCTGCTGCTGGTCACGCATGACACCCGGCTGGCAGCGCGCATGGACCGGCAACTGGAGCTGCGCCTTGGGCAGATCCACACGCTGACTTAAGGAGCCTCTGATCAATGCTGCGCGGGCCTGTTGCCCGTAGCTTCCCGGCCGGCATCATTGCCGGCGTTTTCGCAGCGCACTTTCTGTTTATCCAGGGATGGAGTTTTTGGCCGCTGGTGCCGGTCATCTTGCTGTGGGCGATCATGCAGCGATCGCCATGGGCCGCGGCAGTGTTGCTCAGCCTGTGCTGGTCCGGCGTTGCATTTCAGCACCAGCTTGAAGATCGCCTGCCAGCCGAACTGAATGGCCGCACCCTGAAGGTACAGGGACGCGTAGCGGACCTGCCGCAGCAGTATCCCGAATACACCCGCTTCCGTTTCCACCCCCTGAACCTGCCTGCCGACCCCAGGCTGCCCGATACCATGCTGCCGGGCACCATCCTCGCCTACTGGTATCGTGACCCGCCTGCGATTGCGCCGGGAGAGCTCTGGCAACTGGAACTCCAGCTTAGGCCCCCCTGGGGCCGGGTGAATTTCCAGGGCTCGGACCGCGAGCGCTGGCTATTTGCTGAAGGCATAGGTGCGCTGGCGACGGTGCGGGGCGGTGAGTTGCAGGGTATGGACGGCTCAATGAGCTCCCAGTTGAATACATTGCGCAACAAGCTGCGTTCGCTCATTCTGCAGGCCGTTCCCGGCGAGCGGACGCAGGGGGTGGTGCTGGCGCTCGCAATCGCTGATCTCAGCAAACTTTCCGTGCAGCAAAACCGGACTTTCTCCCGCACCGGCACAGCGCACCTGCTGGCCATATCCGGGCAACAGGTCAGCCTCGCGGCCATGTTTGGTTTCTTGCTAGCGCGCTTGCTCCTGCTGGCGATTCCCCCGGCATGGATGCGCGGCCTTGCGTATCCTGCTGCCATGTTTGCCGGCCTGTTCCTCGCGACGGTCTACGCAGCCCTGGCCGGATTTGGACCATCAACCGTACGTGCGCTGGTGATGTTGATGGTGGGCATCCTGATGCTGGCGACGCGCCGCACCAGCCACCTGTGGCAGGCATGGCTGACCGCAATGGCGGCAGTACTGCTGCTGGATCCTCCCGCCCTGCTGGGTGCGGGATTCTGGATGTCATTCGCCGCCGTCGCCGTGCTCCTGCTGCTGTTTTCCAACCGCGAGGCCAACGCCGAGTCCTGGTGGCGCAGCATGCTGCGCGCGCAAGTGGGTATTACTATGTTCATGCTGCCGCTCGGGGCCTGGTGGTTCCAATCGGTCAGCCTGTCCGGCCTGGCGGCGAACTTGCTGGCCATACCCTGGGTGAGCTTCATCACGGTGCCGCTGATCCTGCTGGGCCTGCTGCTGGTGCCGCTTGGCACAACTTTATCCCTGCTGGCGTTTTACCTGGCCGGAGCAAGTTCGGAGTACCTCTTGCTGGCCCTTGAATGGCTGGCCGCGCTGCCGGCGTCCGCAGTGGCTTTGCCCCAGCCCTCGGCGTGGGCCGTGGCCGTGGCCTCATTGGGTGGACTGCTGCTGTTGTTGCCACGAGGCCTGCCGCACCGCTGGCTGGGACTGCTGTTGCTGCTGCCTTTGCTCGCGCCGTTCCCGCGTCCCTCCCCGGGTTCGTTGCGTCTTGACGTGCTGGATGTCGGGCAGGGTACTGCGGTGCTGGTAGGCTCCAGTGAGCATTTGCTGATTTACGACAGCGGTCCGGGTGACGGCCAGGATTTCAACCTGGTCGACCAGGTGATGGTACCGGCCATTCTGCAATCCGGGTACCGGTCCCCGGATCGCATCATCATCAGCCACGGTGACATGGACCACGCCGGCGGGTTAAACAGGCTCCGGGAACTCTTTCCGCAGGCACTGGTGCATGCCAACTTGTCGGTTGCGAACCTGGCAGTTGCCAACTTGTCAGTAGCAGGGGGCGAGCCGGCGAAGTGCAGGCAAGGCCTGGAGTGGGCCTGGGACGGCATCAGTTTCCATGTGCTGCACCCGTCCCCCTACCTGCCTTACATCCGCAATGACAGCTCCTGTGTCGTGAGCATAGGGTTTGGAGAATCCTCGGTCCTTTTGCCCGGCGATATCTCCAGCCCGATTGAGGCTCGCCTCGTGCGCCAGGGCATAGGCCGGCACCTGGTACTGCTGGTGCCGCACCACGGCAGCAAATCGTCATCCAGTGCAGAGTTCCTGGAGCATGTGCAACCTATGGCGGCCATCGCTACCACCGGGCTTGGCAACCGGTTCGGTTTTCCACGTCCTGAAACCCGGCAGCGCTATCTTGAACACGGCATTCCCCTGTGGTCGACTGACGCCTGTGGCGCTATCCGCATGGAACTGGCGGCCGATGGTACCCTGCGAAGTTACAGCGCCCGCAGGGTCCAGTTTGCACCTTGGCGCTGGCCGGCGGCAGAATTTTGCCCCTGAAGTAACCGGCCCGGATCATGGCGGTAATGGCCTCTGTCCGGCACCGCATGTATCATTCGGATTGCCTGCTATCAAAGGAGTGAAAAGAAGTGCTCGAAATCATCTACGCCGGCGGTTGGGTCATGGCGCCCATTATTCTTTGCTCCATTCTTGCCGTAGCCATAGTCGCCGAGCGTTTCTGGACTTTGCGGTCTCGCAAGGTCATCCCGCCCCACCTGGCCGCCCAGGTGCAGGAATGGGCATCGCGGCACGAGCTGGACAAACGGCACATCGAACAACTGCGCGACGGTTCGCCGCTGGGTCGTGTGCTCGCCGCAGCGCTGGCAAACCGGCACCGGCCGAGAGAACTGATCAAAGAAGCCGTGGAAGACACCGGGCGGCATGTAGTCCATGAACTGGATCGTTTCCTTAACGCGCTGGGAACCATCGCTGGCATTTCACCCTTGCTCGGTTTGTACGGCACGGTGCTCGGCATGATCCAGGTTTTTTCAGCCATCGTTGAACATGGCGCAGGCCATGCAGACCAGTTGGCCGGCGGCATATCCGTCGCTTTGATTACTACAGCCGGTGGACTGACCGTCGCCATTCCGGCCTATTTTTTCTACCGCTACTTCAAAGGCAGAGTGGAAGAGTACGTGGTGTCAATGGAAGTAGAGGCGATCAGCCTGATTGAAGCGATTGAGCAAGGCAATGTGGCACAACTCAGTAACCGCGTTCCGGGCGGCTGACTCGTGAACTTCCGTAAACGCACCGGCGAGGAGCTGGCTATAGACCTCACGTCACTGATTGACGTGGTGTTCATTTTGCTGCTCTTTTTCATGGTGAGCACCACGTTTGAACGCCCGGCTTCAATGAAAATCACACTGCCTGAAGCCAGTGCTGAGGCGGAGCTGGCAGACCCAACGAAACGGTTGGAACTGGTCATTGATAAAGAGGGCAAGATGTATCTGAACGACCAGGAACTTGTGGATGACCGCGTGGAAACCTTGATTGCTGCTTTCACGCAAGAGGTCGGTGACAATCGCAAGGTGCCGCTGGTGTTGCGAGCAGATCGCGAAACCCCGCATCACTTCGTGGTTACAGCCATGGACGTGGCGGCTCAGCTGGGATTCACCGACCTGTCAATTGCTACCGACCGGCCCAGCGGAAAGGGCGAATGACTGCAACGCCCTCGGCTTCGTCGATGGCGATATACCTTCGGCTGTGGGGTTATACCCGGCGTTATTGGCCGATGTTCGTGTTGGGGCTGGCCGGCGTCAGCGTTGATGCGGCAATGCAGGCGGCATTCGTGGAATTCATGGGGCCCCTGATCGACCGGGTATTCGTCGGCAAGGATTCCGCCTTCGGCCTGTGGCTCGCCGGTATCATCGCCCTGATCAGCATCGGGCGCATCATCGGTAATTTCGCCGGTGTCTACGGCATGGAATGGGTGGGGCGGCGGGTGGTCGCTGACCTGCGCAACCAGCTGTTCGCACAATACGTGGCCTTGCCCGCGTCCTTTTACGACAAGTTCAGCTCCGGCCAGCTGAGTTCCAAGCTGACCTACAACAGTGAGCAGGTTGCAAACGCAGCAACCAACTCCATCGTTTCGGCGTTCAGGGATGTGTTGCTGGTTATCATGCTGGTAACGGTGATGCTAACCAACAGCTGGAAGTTGACCCTGGTCATGTTGTTGCTGGTGCCCATGATAGGCTTGCTGGTTACAGTCATCAGCAAGCGTTTTCGCGGCATCAGCCATCGCATACAGGATTCCATGGGGGACGTGTCCCACGTGACCGAAGAAGCCGTGACCGGGCACCGGGTGGTGAAAGTATTCCAGGGCCAGCAAGCCGAGATGCGCCGCTTCGAAAAGGTTAACGAGAAAACCCGTCGCCTGCATATGCGCATGGAAATAACACACCTGACCGGGTCATCCATGGTGCAGGTAGCAGCGGGGCTGGCCATTGTCTTGCTGATGATCTTTGCCACCCGGCCGGAAATGCTCAATGGCATCTCTGCCGGAACGTTCACCACGATTTTCTGGGCAATGGTGGGCACGATACCCCCACTCAAGCGCCTTACCTCGGTGCAGTCGCAGTTACAAAAAGGCATCGCCGCTGCCGACAGCATTTTCCAGATAGTGGACCTCGATCCTGAGCAGGATAACGGCAGCTATTCCGTTGCCCGGGTGCGCGGTGATATCGAATTTCGCAATGTCAGCTTCAGTTACCCCAGCAGTCATGCTCCGGTCCTGCACAATGTCAGTTTCACGGTTCCAGCCGGCAGTGTTGTGGCGCTGGTAGGGCATTCCGGCAGTGGCAAGACTACCCTCGCCGGATTGTTGCCGCGCTTTTATCCCTACAGTGACGGCCACGTGCTGCTCGATGGCGTCGAGTTACAAGAGTACCGCCTGGAGAACCTGCGCAGCCAGATTGCACTGGTCAGCCAGGACGTGGTGCTGTTCAATGACACGGTGGCCGGCAATATCGCCTACGGAGCCCTGGCGGGCGCCAGTCGCGAGGCCATAGAGCAGGCGGCACGGGCAGCGCACGTTACCGAGTTTGTTGAGCGGCTGCCGCAGAAGCTTGATACCCACGTCGGGGAAAATGGAACCCTGCTCTCCGGTGGGCAAAGGCAGCGGTTGGCGATTGCCCGGGCGTTGCTCAAGGATGCGCCGATTCTGATTCTCGACGAAGCGACTTCCGCGCTGGATAGTGAGTCAGAGCGCGTGATACAGGATGCGCTGGCAGAGGTCATGAAACACCGGACAACGCTGGTCATTGCACACCGCTTGTCCACCATCGAAAATGCCGACCAGGTGATCGTATTGGACCAGGGCAGGGTAACGGAAATGGGCACTCACAAAGAATTGCTTGCGCGAGGCCGGGTATATTCCTCGCTCTACCATCTGCAGTTCAGCAGGCAAAAGGCGGACCATGCGGGCAAAGCTTGAGCGCTACCTGAACGAGGTCTGGTATGGGGGCGACACGCCCCCGGCCTGGCTCAGAGCCCTGGTGCCCCTTTACCGGGCAGGTTTCTGGCTGGATCGAAAACTCAAGAGTGCACGTCAACCCGCAGCGCTCAAGGGTCGCGCCATAGTGGTCGTGGGCAGCGTGGTTGCAGGCGGTAGTGGCAAGACACCACTGGTCATTCGCTTGTGCCAGTTAGCCCGCCAGGCCGGCTATCGGCCTGCAGTGATCAGCCGCGGCTACGGCAGATCGTCGGGCGTCCTTGCAGAAGTCAGCAAAGACTCATCTCCAGCCGACGTCGGCGATGAGCCCTTGATCATTGCGCGCCGCAGCGGGGCACCCGTGGTGGTGGCAGCCGACCGCTGCGCTGCGGCACAGTTCCTGTTCGACCGGGGTGCTGACCTGGTCATATCCGATGACGGCTTACAGCATCACCGTCTGCCCCGCACCGTCGAAATCTGCGTAGTGGACGGTCAGCGTGGTTTCGGCAATGGTGAATTGCTGCCGGCAGGCCCGCTGCGTGAACCGCCGTCGCGCCTTAAGGATGTAGACTTCGTCGTGATAAATGGCGCGCAGGACGAGGTGCTGAGTAAGTCCCTGCCTGGCGATGGGGTGAACATGGAGCTCGCTCCGGGTTTGCTGCATGCACTCAACGGCACTGAAACGTGGCGCTTGTCACAATTTACCGGGTGCAAGGTGAATGCCATTGCCGGAATTGGTAATCCGGATCGTTTTTTCCGCGTGTTGCAGCAGGCCGGATTGCAGACCAGGAATCACGCTTTTCCCGATCACCATACGTTTACCAGGCAAGATTTCAGTGCTCTGGAACCGGGTTTGCCGCTCCTCATGACCGAGAAGGATGCCGTAAAGTGCCGCGGGCTGGGCCTGGACAACGCATGGTTCCTCGCGGTTGAGGCAATGCTCCCTGCAACCTGGGAAACCGCGTTTTTGCAGCGTCTTGATGCAGGGCTCGCCCAACACGGCAAACACCCTGAAGCAAGCTCCGGGCCATGAGCGCCAGCTACCGGGTGGTGATTCCTGCGCGCATGGCATCCCGGCGTTTGCCGGGCAAGCCGCTGGTCAACATTGCCGGCAAGCCATTAATCCAGCACGTTTACGAAGGAGCATTGCAGGCTGCTGCTGCATCGGTGGTTATCGCAACTGATGATGCACAGGTGCGAAAGATGTGCGAAGCGTTTGGTGCAGACGTGGTCATGACCTCTGCGCTGCACGCCAGTGGCAGCGACCGTATTGCCGAATGCGCGACGCTCAAGGGTTGGCCCGATGACACAACCATTGTCAACCTGCAGGGTGATGAGCCCCTTATGCCACCGCAATGCCTGGACCAGGTTGCCACGCTGCTTGCATCCGATCCCGCGGCACAACTGGCAAGCCTGTATTGGCCGCTGACTTCGACGCAGGAAATCCTTGATCCCAATATCGTGAAAGTTGTTACCGCCCTGGATGGTGTCGCCATTTTTTTCAGCCGTTCAGTGATTCCCTTTCCACGGGACTGCGCGGACCTGCAGGCGGCGCTGGACAATGGCTGTGCGTGGAAGCGGCATATCGGACTGTATGCCTGGCGCTTGTCTGCCTTGCAAATGTTCAGTCGCCAGCAGCCTGCACCCCTGGAGCAGGTCGAGAAGCTGGAACAGTTGCGCGTGCTTGAGCATGGCGGACGCATCATCATGGCCCAGGCCTGTCGCTACATACCCGCCGGAGTTGACACGCCGGAAGACCTGGAAAGACTGCGCGATATACTAAGGTAAATAATTAGATTAGTTATATAACATATTGGTTTAATTATTTTATATATTTCAAATTATGCGTACAGATACTCCCTCACCAGAGTTTGACGGCAAGGCCTTTGCGGCACGCCTGCCCAAAGGGCCGGGGGTGTACCTGATGCGGGATGAAACCGGCCTCGCCCTGTACGTGGGTAAAGCCAGGAATTTGCGCCAGCGGGCCGGAAGCTATTTTGATGCCAGCCCGAAGGTGGAGCGCATCATGCGCATGATCGCGCGCATCCAGTCCATCGAGATCAGCCTGACCCGCAGTGAGGGCGATGCGCTACTGCTTGAAAACGAGTGGATCAAGTCGCTTAAGCCGCGCTACAACATCCTGCTGCGCGACGATAAATCCTATCCGTGGATTGTCATTACCAGCGGACACGAGTTTCCCCGTATCGCTTTCCACCGTGGCACACGGGATCGTGCACAGCGCTACTTTGGCCCATACCCGTCGGCAGGCTCGGTGCGCGAAAGCATCAGCCTCATCCAGAAACTATTCCGCTTGCGCAACTGCGAGGACAGCTATTTCAGCCATCGCCAGCGACCCTGCCTGCAGCACCAGATTAAACGTTGCACGGCGCCCTGCGTGGGTTTTGTCAATGCCAGTGACTACGCTGAACAAGTCAGCGATGCCAGTTTATTCCTCGCCGGAAAAGATCAAAAAATCATTGAGCGCCTGATTCTCCGCATGGAACTGGCAGCCGGACAACGCGAGTACGAGGCGGCAGCAGTCTACCGCGACCAGATCAATACCCTGAAGCAAATGCATGCCCAACAGTTTGTTTCCGGCGGAAGCGGCAACCTGGATTTCATCGCCGTTGCCCAGGAGCAGGGCAAGAGTTGCGTACAGGTAGTGTCGTATCGCAACGGCCGCAATCTGGGTCAACGCAGTTTTTTTCCCAGCCAGGCCGAGCAGCATGAAGCGGCGGAAGTGCTGGAAGCGTTTCTCGGCCAGTACTACCGTGAACGCATCCCGCCGGAGCAACTGGTGCTTTCCCACCCCGTGTCGGATCCCGGGATACTGCAAGCCGCGTTTTCCCTTGCTGCGGGTAGAAAGGTTGCAATCCAGTCCCGCCCGCGAGGCGACCGGCGCAAGATGCTGCAACTGGCAGCGCAGAATGCCCGGGAGTCTCTCGGCCTTCGCCTTGCCGGGCAGGCAAGCATTACCCGGCAGTTCGAAGCTTTGCAGGCCTTGCTGGGGCTAGATGAACAGCCCCGTTCCATTGAGTGTTTTGATATTTCGCATACATCCGGAAACCAGGCAGTAGGTTCCTGTGTTGTGTTCGACAGCAGCGGCCCGGTCAAGTCCCGTTATCGCCGTTTCAATCTGAAGGACATCACGCCGGGAGATGACTACGCGGCCATGCGCCAGGTCCTCAGCAGGCGTTATGCGAGAGTGCAGGCGGGCGAGGGTGCTATGCCGGACCTGGTGCTGATCGACGGCGGTAAAGGCCAATTGCAACAGGCAATCGACGTGATGGCGGAACTGGGCTTATCGACCATCATGCTGGTCGGGATAGCCAAGGGGCCTGCGCGCCGTCCCGGCTTCGAGGAGTGGGTGCGCCCCGCGACGGAACCCTCGCTGTTTCCAGGCCCTGCGTCACCAGCCTCGCATCTTGCGCAACAGATTCGCGACGAGGCGCACCGCTTTGCCATCACGGGTCATCGTGGCCGCCGCAACAAGTCCACCACCCGATCAACTCTCGAAGACATCGCAGGAGTGGGACCAAAGCGGCGCCGCCAATTGCTCAACCATTTTGGCGGTCTGCAGGGCGTGGGCAAGGCCGGCATTGATGACTTGTCCAGCGTGCCCGGTATCAGCCGCTTGTTGGCGGAGCAGATATTCAAGGCCTTGCATTGAGGTCTTGCATGCGCGACTTCGATGTCTTTATCACGGGTACTCTGCAATAATACACCGGCATTCATTCACCCTTACCGGCAACCCATGAGCGTTTCTGCACCGACCATTCTGACCCTGATGCGAATTGCGCTGGTGCCGGTGCTGGTGTTGTTTTTTTATCTGCCCTTCCCATGGGCTAACGATGTCTGCGTGGTGGTGTTCGTGCTCGCGGCAGTAACCGATTGGGCTGATGGGTTCATGGCCAGGCGGATGGGGCAGATGTCAAGGTTCGGAGCCTTCCTCGATCCGGTTGCCGACAAACTCATGGTGGCAACGGCACTGATCTTGCTGGTGCAGCGACAGGATTCATATGAAGGTCTTTTCGCTGTCGCTGCCGCGGTGATTGTCGGCCGGGAGATTACCATTTCCGCGTTGCGGGAGTGGATGGCGGAAGTGGGGGGCCGTTCACTGGTCAATGTGTCCTGGGTGGGCAAAATGAAGACCGGGTTCCAGATGACCGCAATCGGGTTTCTGCTGTACCACGATAACATCGGCTGGATTCCCATCGCATTGTTGGGTGAATTACTCCTGTATACGGCTGCAGCGCTGACTCTATGGTCCATGTGGACCCACCTGAGGTCGGCCTGGCCGGTGATCAGCGACTCGCGGCACCACGTGCATTATTCGCAGGAAGACTTTGCCGCTGCGGATGCAGCGCATGCAGCACGTTCCAGCGCCACGGATTGAGTTCTGCATCAATGACTATTCTTACCCATCGCCGGGAAACGCCAACCGTACGCATTCAAAAAATCCTCGTCGGCAGCCTGCATCCTGTGGTGGTGCAGTCCATGACCAATACGGACACCGCAGATGCCAGGGCGACCGCGCAACAGGTTGCTGAACTTGCGCGCGCCGGGTCCGAACTGGTCCGCATCACGGTTAATACCCTCGAAGCAGCCCGGGCCGTGGTGGATATCAAGAACCGCCTCGACATGATGTCCTGTGACGTACCACTGGTGGGCGACTTTCACTACAACGGCCACCAGTTGCTGACTGCAGTGCCGGATTGCGCACAGATACTGGCCAAGTACCGCATCAATCCGGGTAACGTGGGCTTCGGCCGCAAGCGCGATGACCAGTTTGCCACCATTATTGAAATCGCCCGCAAGCATGACAAACCGGTGCGAATAGGAGTCAATTGGGGCAGCCTGGACAGCGCACTGCTGGCGCGACTGATGGATGAAAACGCCAGCCGTCCGGAGCCGCTGGATGCGCGCATGGTCATGCGCGAGGCACTGATCGTGTCCGCCCTGGAAAGCGCCCGGCAGGCTGAAGACCTTGGCCTGGAGCATGACCACATTATCCTTTCGTGCAAAGTCAGCGACGTGCAGGACCTGATCGCGGTATACCGTTCACTGGCAACGCGATGCGACTATCCACTGCACCTTGGCTTGACCGAGGCGGGCATGGGCAGCAAGGGCATTGTTTCTTCCGCTGCCGCCATGGCAGTCCTGCTGCAGGAAGGCATTGGCGACACCATCCGGATTTCACTCACCCCGGAGCCCGGTCAATCGCGCAACGATGAAGTCATCGTGGCACAGGAGCTTTTGCAGAGCATGGGATTGAGGGCATTTACGCCCATGGTTACTGCTTGTCCCGGTTGCGGCCGGACTACCAGTACGTTTTTCCAGGCTTTGACCCGTGACGTCCAATCCTTCGTGCGCGAAAGCATGCCCACCTGGCGCATCCGCTACCAGGGCGTTGAAAACCTGTCGCTGGCGGTCATGGGCTGCATAGTCAATGGCCCTGGCGAAAGCCGCCACGCCAATATTGGCATCAGCCTGCCCGGCACAGGCGAGGCGCCGGTTGCCCCGGTCTTTATTGACGGGCACAAGGCAGCAACTCTTCGTGGTGACACACTGACGCAGGATTTTTTACAATTGATTGAGCAGTATATCGAAAGCCACTACCCCCTTTACCGACCCGAACAGTGAACAGGTGACCATGAGCTTGCTGCCAAAACATAAACTGGCTGAACTGGCTGACCGGCACGACCTCTACCAGCGCTCGGTACAGAACACAGAAACAGAAATTGATTTTATTCTCGAGACCTGGAACGGCCTGCGCAGAAGGCCGGCCGAATTGTTGCGCGAAGACTTTTGCGGCACAGCCAATACCGCTTGCGAGTGGGTGCGCCGCGACCCTGGCCATTTTGCCATCGGCATTGACCTTGATAGGGAGGTACTGCAGTGGGGGCAGCAGCACAACGTTTCGCATCTAAGCTCCGAGGAGCAACATCGCCTTGAACTGATCAATGGCAACGTGCTGGATGACCTGCAGGAACGTTCAGATATCGTGCTGGCGATGAATTTCAGCTATTTCCTCTTCCGCACGCGCAATGAATTGCGCGAGTATTTCAGTTCCGTGCATGCGGGCCTGGCAAAAGACGGGATGTTTTTCCTGGATGCCTACGGCGGATACGATGCACCGCGGGAACTCGAAGAGACCCGGGACTGTGACGACTTCGTATACATATGGAACCAGGCGGAATTCAATCCGATTGATTCCTGCATGATCTGCCATATCCATTTTGAATTTGCCGACGGCTCAAGGATGGATAAAGCGTTCAGTTATTACTGGAGGTTGTGGACCTTGCCGGAAATCCGGGAAATTCTCCTGGAAGCCGGTTTCCGCCGGGCGGATGTGTATTGGGAAGGAACGGACGAGGGAACCGAAGAAGGCAACGGCGAGTACCAGTCTCGCGAAATTGGCGAGGCGGATGCCGGTTGGGTTTGTTACATCGTCGCCCAGACCTAATACCTTAGCGCAGGCTCAGAGCCGTTGGGCGGGCCAGGACAACTCACCTGCACGCACGGCGGTGACCGGGTCATTTTGCTCCAGCGGCGCCACCAGCAACGCCACGCATGGCTGGTCCGGTGGACAGACAACCTCAACAGCGACTGCTGCCACTTCCTGCCCGCTGGCAAGCACGAAGCAGGAGTCGCCAGCATGCAGGCCGGTGCTGCCTTCCAGTTGCAGTAACAAGGGGTGCCGTTTGACTTTCCCGAGGTAGCGAGTGCGCGCCACAATCTCCTGGCCCGGGTAACAACCCTTGGAGAAACTCACTGCACCGATTGCATCCAGCCCCAGCATCTGTGGCAAGAACCGCTCGCTGCTGGCGCGCCCCAGCCAGCTTATGCCGTGGCAGATTTCATTGCGCCGCCAGGCAAGCACTTCATTTTCCGGACTGACTTGCGACGTTGTGAGCAGGTACTGCAGGGCAACTTGCCGCGAAGAAAAATGCCATGCATCCGGTGGTGGAGTAGCACCCGGGGACAAACCGGCGGCTTGCAGCTCCCGGCACTGCTCGATCTTGACTTTGGCGCGCAGCACATACATTTTGAGACGGACCGCGACGGCTTCGGCCAGGCTGGATTCCAGCACCATGAACCAATCCCCGGGGGACCGGCACACAAGCACAAGGGCAATGACTTGCCCGCGCGATGAGCAATAGGCTGCAAACGCGGATTCGCCGGGCGCAACCACCGCAATGTCGGCGGCCAGCTGGCTTTGCAGGAAGCTGCCAACATCCGCACCAGAAAGCTTCAAAATGGAAAGATAAGGCAAATGGGTCATGTTTGTTGTTGATCGAGCCAAGTGGCTTGCATTGTAGCCGATGCAACGCGGAATCAGGGTATAATCGGGCTTCATAATAAATCGTCAGATCAGCGGGTTTTCGAGCCGCCACCCAGTATGAAAACAGAACCAATATGCGCGCCGGCCGGGCTTGATACGTGCAGCGAGAACGCGACTGAGCACATTTCTGCTGATGCCGCCGGCATCGCGGCAGCGCCGCCGCGGGAAGGTCAGCGCCAGCTTGTGGGCCCACGCGAAATTGGCGGACGAAAGGGTGCAGACCCAACGCGCTACGGCGACTGGGAAAAGGACG
>SHZL01000041.1 GCA_009692275.1 Lysobacterales bacterium
AATTTCGCCGCCGGCTGCGGCCAATCACCACGCGTGCAGGTGCGCCGCAGACACTGGCACTGCCTCCGCCAGGCTGTTGTACAGGACTTTTGCGCCGCTCGCGGCCCAGCCAAAACCGTGACGGTGCAATTGTTCCAGAGTGGCCTCGCTGATGCCGCCCTCCGCAGGCCAACACCCTGCGGGAGTGCGCCCAAAGGCCTGCTGGAACACGCGCACCGCCTCGGATAGATGCCAATCGCAGCGTTCCGTGCCTCCGCAATAGTTTGCGGACGGGAGCGGTGCATGCGGCATGGATTCGCGCGCGCACTGCAGGTCCTGCAACAAGGGCAGTATGGGGTGTGCAAACGGCGTGACGGACAACTCCGCCCGCCCCGCTTCAGCCAGTGCGCGGTAGCGTGGCAACAGGCCGCCACACACGTCCCCTACCAGTTGTAGCAGAGCACGCCGATCAGCGGCGCTATAGCCCCCCGCTTTCTCCTGCAATGCTACCGCTAATTCTTCACTGCGCACCGACTCGCCCAGCCAGGCCAGCACGTACCAGACCAGCAGGTCATCGAGTTGCTGCCGTGGCAGGAATCGTCCTTCAGCCAGCGCCTGTTTGGTCTCCCCGTGCAGGCGCGCATAGACTGCGAAGCGACTCTTCATCATCGCCTCGTTGACGCGCAACAGTGAACGCATCAGGGAGTGCATTGACGAATGGGGCTCTGCACCTTCCGGCACCTGGCCTGCGAGGGCATCTAGGATTTCATCCCGGATGGGAACTGCGTGATCCAGGCAGGCGCGTATGCGTGCCGGGTAGTCCTGTAACTGCTCAATCAGGACCGGAGAAAAATTGACCACGGCCCGGGCCAGCGGAATATTTTCCAGGTGGGCCGCCATATCGCTGTAGTCCTTGATGGCGTGCAGCCAGGTCCATGGCCGCAGGTAAGCACCCAGGTAGCGGTAATCCGGCTGATGCATGTGCCAACACAGGACTACGTTGAGCTTGCCCAGCCCCTCTTCAGCCGGTCTCACAGCATGTGTTGGCAAACCAGGACAACCCCGTCATCCGTCACCGAGAATCGACGGCTGTCTTCAGGCGGGTTGCCGCCGATTACGGTGTTGTCCGGAATTTCACAGTACTCATCGATGATGGCCCGGGTGATGCGGCAGTTTTTACCGATGCGCACATGGGGCAATACCACGGCGCGGATGAGTTCGGATCTTTCCTCCACCCGCACATCGTAAAACAGCATGGACTGGTTGACCATGGCTCCTGAGACGATGCATCCACCGGAAATCATGGAGCTGACCGCCATGCCACGGCGATCGCCTGAGTCCAGCACGAACTTTGCTGGCGGCGCCTGTTCCTGGTAGGTCCAGATGGGCCACTCATCGTCGTACAGGTTGAGCTCAGGGTGGACCTGGATGAGTTCGATATTGGCCTGGAAGAATGCGTCAACGGTGCCGACATCACGCCAATAGCTCTGGGCCTTGGTGGCCACATCGTTGAACGGATACGCGAAAACCCGACAATTTTGTATGCTGCCCGGGATGATGTTTTTGCCAAAGTCATGGTCAGAAGCAGGGTCGGCCGCGTCGGCCTTCAGTATATTCAGCAAAAATTCGCTGTTGAAAACATAAATGCCCATGGAGGCCAGGGCCACCTCGGGATTGCCGGGCATGGCCTGGGGTATTGCTGGTTTTTCGTCGAAACGCGTGATTCGATCGGTTCCATCGACCGTCATCACGCCAAATCCGGACGCTTCCTCCATCGGCACCTGCACCACGCCCACCGTGATATCGGCCTGGTTCTCTGCGTGGAAGGCTATCATCGGACCATAGTCCATCTTGTAAATGTGATCCCCGGCCAGCACGATGACGTATTCGGGCTTATGCTGTTCGATCAGGTCAATATTCTGGTACACCGAGTCTGCAGTACCTTTGTACCAGGACTTGTCCACCTGCTGCTGGGCAGGCACGATCTGGATAAACTCCCCGAGTTCACCGCGCAGGTAACCCCAGCCGCGATGCACATGCTGGATCAGTGAATGGGCCTTGTACTGGGTGAGTACAAACACTTGCCGGATGCCGGAGTTCACGCAGTTGGACAAGGGGAAATCAATGATGCGGAATTTGCCGCCGAAGGGCGTAGCCGGCTTGGCGCGCGTGGCGGTCAGTTCGCCCAAACGCGTGCCGCGCCCGCCCGCCATGATCACCGCCATGGTGCTGCGCGTCAGACGGCTGACGAATCGGCTGGACTTGCGTGGAATGAGCATTTAACTATCCGCCTCCTGTGCATCATGGAATAATGAAACCTGGATTCATCATACGTCCTTAAGCGACGTAAATCAGCACATACACCCGGGGAATTTCGCATTCGCAAGCCGCGCAACAAGAAGACCGTAACCACGCCGGTGCAACTGCCCTCATTCGAGGACATAGCCAGGCTGTCTGCGGCCGAGCACGGTGATCCGTTTGCCTTTCTCGGCCGCCACGAGACTGCTGATGGCGAGGTTTTGCGTTGCTTCCTGCCCTGTACGCGGCAAGCGTGGGTGGGAGACGCAAGCCGGCCCATGACCCGTTTCCCCGATTCGGACCTGTTTGAATACCTCGGAGATTTTTCCGCTATCGGGCCACACCCGCTCATCCTGCGGGAAACGGAACACGGGGAGCGCCTGTCGGCGCACGACCCCTATTGCTTCGCGCCCATGCTCAACCCGGCAGCCATGCGGTCCTTCCAGGACGGGCACCATTACGCGGTCCACAACCTGCTGGGCGCGCATCGCTATACCGTCGAGGGGATAGACGGAACGCTGTTTGCCGTGTGGGCGCCGGGTGCCGGCCGGGTCAGCGTGGTTGGGGATTTCAACGCCTGGGACGGCCGGCGTCACCCGATGCGCTTCCATGCACTGGAAGGTATCTGGGAACTGTTTATTCCCGGCCTGGAACAGGGCACATACAAATTCGAAATCCGTAATGCTGCGACTGCCGAGATTTTGCTGAAATCCGATCCCTTCGCACGCTGGAGCGAACAGCGCCCGGCCACTGCCAGCCTGATCGCTGCTGCATCGACCTATGCCTGGGCTGATGACCGCTGGTTGCGCAACCGGCCCCGGGCCAACTCGCTGCAACAGCCGCTATCGATCTACGAAGTGCACCTGGGTTCCTGGCGGCTCACGGATGATGGCAGCTTCATGGGCTATCGCGAGCTTGCAGTGCAATTGTGCGAGCATGTGCGCAAGCTGGGCTTTACCCATATTGAACTGCTGCCGATGAAGGAGCATCCCCTGGACGAATCCTGGGGCTACCAGTCCACCGGTTATTTTGCCCCCACCAGCCGGCATGGCCAGCCGGATGACTTTCGCGCCTTCGTTGACCATTGCCATCAACAGGGCATTGGCGTGCTGCTCGACTGGGTGCCTGCACACTTCCCCAGGGATGCCCATGCCCTGGCGCGCTTTGACGGCACTGCCCTGTTCGAGTATCCCGACCCGGCAAAAGCCGAACAGCGCGACTGGGGCACATTGATGTTCAATTACGAACGCAACGAGGTGCGCAGTTTCCTTATTTCCAGCGCACTTTACTGGTTGCAGGAATTTCATCTCGACGGATTGCGGGTTGATGCCGTTGCCGCGATGCTCTACCTGAATTTCTCCCGCCAGGCGGATAGCTGGACTCCCAACAAGTTCGGCGGGCACCACAACATTGAAGCCATTGAGTTCCTGCGTGAACTGAACGGCGCAGTGCGGCGCGAATGCCCCGCGTGCCTGATGGTGGCGGAAGAATCCAGCGACTGGCACGGAGTAACCCACGACCTGGACAAAGGCGGCCTGGGTTTTCACCTGAAATGGAATATGGGCTGGATGCACGACACGCTTAACTACATGAGCAAAATTTCGATTCACCGGCAGCTTCACCAGGACTGGCTGACCTTTGGTACTGTTTATATCTTCAATGAACACTTCATTCTGCCTTTGTCCCACGACGAAGTAGTGCACCTCAAGAAATCACTGTTCGGGCGCATGCCGGGGGATGAATGGCAGCGCTTCGCCAACCTGCGCCTGCTGTATTGCTACCAGTGGTTCTTTCCCGGCAAGAAATTGCTGTTCATGGGCGGAGAGTTCGCCCAGGAAGGGGAATGGGATGCTGCTGCCAGCCTGCCCTGGCCGCGCGCTGCACAACCCATGGCAATGGCGACCAGCCACCTGCTCAGCATGTTGAATCGCTTGCATTCACAGCATCCTGCCTTGTCGCAGTGGGATTGCGATGCGCGCGGCTTTGAGTGGCTGGATGGTGAAGACCGGCTGAATTCCGTTATTTGCTTCCTGCGACACAGCGCCGGTGAAGCGCTGATCATCGTGCTGAATTTCACTCCTGAGCCCAGGATGTCGTACCGTATCCCGGTGCATGACCCTGGAACCTTCCAGGAGTTGTTCAATTCCGATGCAAAAGAATTTGGCGGTACCGGTCAATACCGGCAAAATCTGCTGCTATCGGAGCCCGTTGCGCATCGCGGCCGGCAGCATAGCCTTGTGTTGAATCTGCCGCCGTTGGCCGCATTGGTGCTACAACGTGTGCCGCACGGGAAAAATTCACCACCTGGAAAAATCTGAAATGGACAGACCCGTACAAGAAAAATCCGTACAAGCAAGACCCGCAGCCAGCAACGAGGAATTCCAGCGCCTGCAGGACAAACTGCTGCCCATCTGGACCGCGACCCACTCCAGTGACTCGTTTCCACACACCTCGGTGATCGTGCCTTCACTCAGCGTGGACCAGGAGGAGTTAAGCAAGGTGCAGGGTGCATCGTTCTATGAAGAGCGCCTGTTGTTTGCCCTCATCCGCCTGCGCAACCCCAATGCGCGCCTGATTTACGTGACCAGCCAGCCGGTGCATCCCGATGTAGTGGACTACTACCTGCAACTGTTGGTGGGCGTACCGGCTGCGCACGCCAAGCGCAGACTGCAGATGCTGTGTCTGTATGATGCCAGCCCGCGGCCTCTCACCGAAAAAGTACTTGAACGTCCGCGGGTGCTGGCACGCTTGCGCGAGTGGATCAGCGAACACCAGCCGGCTTACCTGACCTGCTACAACACCACCATGCTGGAGCGCCGCCTGGCATTGGAACTGCACATACCATTGAACGGCGTTGACCCCGCGCTGCTTGCGCTGGGTACCAAGTCGGGCAGCAGGCAAACCTTCATTGCCGCAGATGTGCCCTGCCCTGCGGGGTTTGAAAACCTTCACTCCGAGGCCGACATCGTCAATGCCTTATGCCAACTGGCAGAACTTCGCCCGGGCATTCGCCGCGCAGTTGTGAAGATCAACGAAGGCTTTTCCGGCGAAGGCAACGGGGTATTTACCTACCCATCCGCACCCGCGGATGCCAACCCTGTCCGGGCCAGTCTGCAACAGTTGGAGTGGTCGTCCAATCTCGAGAATATTGATTCTTTCTTACGTAAATACAATGCGATGGGTGGCATTGTCGAGGAAATGATAGAAGCCGAAGAAGTGCGCTCCCCTAGTGTGCAGATGCGCATCCAGCCGGACGGTTCAACCGTGCTGGTATCCAGCCACGAGCAGGTGCTGGGCGGAAAAACCGGGCAGGTTTACCTCGGCTGCCGTTTCCCCGCCCGGCAGGAATACCGGGCACTGATCCAGCAGCAGGCATTGCGCATTGGCCAGGTGCTCAGCCGCAAGGGTGTGATTGGAAGGTTCGGCATTGATTTCCTGTTAAGCCGCGCTGCCGGGGGCCCCTGGCAATCGCATGCGCTGGAAATCAACCTGCGCATGGGGGGAACCACACCCCCGTTTCATGCGCTGGAGTTCCTGACCTCGGGTGAGCTCAACCCGGAAACCGGCATATTTCATGCGCCCGCCGGGCAGGAAAAATTCTATAGCGCCACGGACAATCTCAAATCACCAGCCTACCGCGGCTTGCTGCCGGAGGACCTGTTCGACATCATCATTCGCAACAACATCCACTACCAGCCCGACAGCGGCACCGGTGTGTTGTTTTACATGATTGGCGCGCTGTCCCAGTTCGGCAAACTGGGCATGACCTGCATTGGCAACAGCCCGGAACAGGCCGGTGATCTATTTCAACGCACCGTGGCCCTGCTCGACAAGGAAACCGGCCACGGCGATGCCACGCACGAGGAATTGGGGCCGCTGTTCGACAACACCGTCAGGATGGAATAGCGCCGCCATCAGTTCCAAAATTCCCGCGAGTGCCAGATTTCACCATCATAGCTTTGAATCCCGCATGGCCAATCGCCAGAAC
The DNA here is from genome assembly GCA_009692275.1 of Lysobacterales bacterium. GTDB lineage: Bacteria > Pseudomonadota > Gammaproteobacteria > Xanthomonadales > SZUA-36 > SHZL01. Next base: position 6,266 of record SHZL01000041.1, read on the forward strand.
GGCGAACCGGCGCGCGCAATTTCGGAGCTGCGAAGCAGCGTAGAAATTGTCGCCGTGCAGCCGATTGTTAATGTTTCTTTGCGCATGCTAGAGTGTGTACAGAAAGAAGATAAATACACATAGGTGATTTATGAGAACCAACATTGTCATAGACGACAAACTAATGGCTGATGCCCTCAAGGCGTCTGGATACCGCACCAAAAGAGAAGCTGTAGAACAAGGGCTTAAGTTGCTTGTTCGCCGGAGCCAACAGCAGGATATTCGCAAATTGCGCGGCCGAGTTAAATGGGAAGGCGACCTGGATGAAATGCGGGGCGGCAAATGATACTGGTCGATACCAGCGTATGGATCGACTACTTCAACGGGATTCACAACAAGCATACCGACACACTCGATTCCGGGATTGTCCAAGGCATTGTCGCAATTGGTGATCTGATTTTCCTGGAGATCCTCCAGGGTATTCGCGATGACCGCGACTACCGTATGACCGAGCAGACATTGTTGTCGCTGGAACGGTTTGAGATGTTTGGCAAAGGCACGTCTGAAAAGTGCGCTGAGAACTACCGCGCGCTACGCAAAAAAGGAATCACCATCCGCAAGACAACAGACGTCATCATCGCGACTTTCTGTATTGAGCAAAGAATGCCATTGCTCTTCATTGATCGAAACTTTATTCCCTTTGTCGATCATCTTGGGTTGTCCTCCGCGCTGCGGGAAACATAAACGTGGCGCTCAGCGGCGCCTGCTTGCGGGCGTCCGCTGCGGCGCAGGGTTATGCGTGAGCAGTTCCTCCACCGACAATGGAGGCCTGCGTTTATGAGGCATTCGATGGCAGTTTGCGCAAACCGGTTGTAGATCTTTGATTGGATCGATGAGGCATTCCTCGCCGGCATCAGCCACCCGCCGCAGGTGATGGACCTCTATGTAGTCGGCACCGATGTGGCCGTAAACCTGCTCATAGCTGAACCCGCACACACTGCAGTTGTACCCGTAATGCTCTATGCTCGCGACCAGCTGTGGAACCTCAATACAGGCGATGACCCGCAACTTGCCGCCGCACTCCGGGCAGGTTTCAATCTAAAATCTCTTGATCTGGTGTTCGGTAATGAAGTTTATGCGCGGACGGCGACCGGCCTGATGTCGGTTTGGGTAAAGTCCTGCCCCTTGAACAGCAGTTCTTCATCACAGACTTGCGCCAAGGCATAGCTCATGCAATCGCCGAAATTGAGGCCGGCGGGATGGCGCCCCTTGCCGTACTGAAGATATGCCGATTGCGCGGCTCGCAGCTGTGGCAGATCGAAAGCCACAATTTCCGCAGCCGATTCCCGCACAAAAGCGTCCAACGCCGCCTCCGCGCCATCACCAAACCAGCGCGTCAATACCATTGACGCCTCGAGCAAGGCCGGTGCTCCGATGCGTGGTGTGGGATCCACTTCAATCATTTGCGCAAAATGCGCGGCATCGGGCTCGCCCGCCAGAATCGCAATGATGGCAGAAGTGTCAATAATCATTTTGGTAGACCGAACTCGTCGTAACCGATAGCGTCGTTGGCATCGCCCGCCAGTTGCTTCTTGCCGGTTTTGGCCAGGGATAAATTCAACAGCCGGTTCGCCACACCCGCACGGCGACGGGAAGATTCCCGGCGCAGGCGCTGCTCAATGGCAATACGCACGGCGACGGTGATTGTCTCGCCGGTCAATGCGGCCAGGTCACGGATTTTGCTGTCGGTTTCAGCGTCTTTAATACTGATCGGCATGGATGATTCCTCCTTTTCAGGCGGATTCATCCTAGCACGGCAAGTTGAAGCGGGCAAATACTTGGCACCTTGTCGGCGGGGTCAGCACTGTCGGCATGTTGATAGCCCGGTTGTCCACGCGCGGACTGCCTCAGCGACCGAGCGGGCAACACCCCGCGCCCGCCGCGATTGAGCACGTGGGTATAGATTTGCGTGGTACTCACGTCCTTGTGGCCGAGCAATTCCTGGATGGTGCGGATGTCATAGCCCGCCTCGAGCAGGTGCGTGGCGAAGGAGTGGCGCACGGTGCGCGCTGTCACCGGCTTGATGATTGCTGCCTGGCCGCGTGCCTGTTGTCATCGCGCCGGGCTGGGCGTGCTCCTTGACTGGGTATCGGGACCCTTTTCCATCATCAACTCCGTCAGCCGCCTGACTTGGCAGAAAGGGATGGATCTGCTGCTTGCCGCCTTGCCCGCCTTGTTGCGGCGCGACCCGCGAAGCACTACGCGGAACTGTTTCGCGGCCTGGTCAATGCTCGTGCCCGCAGAACACGCCTGGGGGAGGGCGCATTGCATTGCGCGTCAGCCGGTGCGGTGCGCGCCAGAGCACGGAAAAGTTCTCCGAGGGACCACGCCTGGAACGGACAGCCGCGCGGTGTGTGTGGCGGATCGCCGTCGGCGATTTCGCTGACGTGGCCCAAACCCGCAACGCACAGGTGGTCCAGCAAGGGTGCGAGGAAACGGCGCCTGGCCTGTGCGCGGTGCGCGTCGTCGTCGCCGTTAACGTTGAGCCAAGCGTCGACGAACGCGCCGATGAGCCATGGCCACACCGTGCCCTGATGATAAGCGCCGTCCCGCTCGGCAACCCCACCTTCACAGCGCGGTCGGTAGGCTGGATCGCTTCGCGCAAGCGTGCGCGGTCCCAGTGGCGTGACGAGTTCCCGCTCCACGGTGGCCACGATGGCGCGCCCAACGTCGGCACCGACGATCGAGTACGGAAGCCCGCCCGCGGCAAAGATCTGGTTGGGGCGCACGCTTGCATCCACGCGTCCCGCGATATGATCCACGTCTACTACGTCGTACAGACCGCCGGTGGCGGAGTTCCAGAAGCGCGTGGTAAACGCGGCCTCTGCGCGGTCGGCGAACTCCGCATGGTGTTCGCCGGCGCATCGCAGTGCATTGATCCACAGCGCCTCTATTTCCACCGGCTTGCCGACGCGTGGCGTGATCACGCGGTCGCCGACGCGCGCGTCCATCCACGTGAGTTGCATGCCGGGAACGCCGCAGGCAAGCAATCCATCGGAGTCCATCCGGATACCGAAACGCGTTCCCGCTGTGTAGCCATCAAGGATCGCCGTGACGGCGCCGACCAGTCGCGCGCGCACCGACGCATTCGGGCGCGCCGCTGCGAGAAACTCGTGCACGACGATCACGAACCACAATGCAGCGTCCACGGAATTGAATTCGGGCTCGCCGCCGCGTTCGGGAAAGCGATTGGGCAACATGCCTTCCGACACGGTGTCGGCCCACGCCAGCAGGATGGAGGCGGCAACGTCGTATCGTCCGCGTGAGAGCAAGAGTCCACGCATGCTGATGAACGTGTCGCGTCCCCAGTCGGTGAACCACGGAAAGCCCGCGATGATCGTGTTTCCGCGGTTTCCCCGAACGACAAATTCCTCGGCAGCGCGGTTCAGTGGTGTCAGCGGCTTGCGCCGCGCCGCTTCCTGTTCTCGCACCTGCGTGGCCAATGTCCTGGCATCGACGTCCGGGTGATCTCCCGCGCGCAGGACCAAGACAGCCTCATCGCGCGTGAGGTCGAAGGTAAATGTGCCGGGCGCGGCCAGGTCCTCAATGTGGTCGAGCCCGCGCGCAGCCTCATCCCGGTAGTCGAAATTGCGGTACCAAACTGGCTCGTGCGAATAGTCGCCGTTGGTCAGCGCCGTGATGGCCGGCAGCTCCGGGTACGGTCGCCACGTGACGTTGCCGCCGGTGGCGCGCGCGGTAAACGCAAACGCAGTGTTCTCGTGCATCAGTGCGTGATAGTCGCGCCCGGACAGCAAGGGAATCACTCTGAGCCGCACGTCAGACGCGCTGTGGGTGAGGCACCAGCAGAGCAATACGTTCCCGTCGCCGCGGTCGACGATCACTTCGTGGACGACCTCGATGCCACCCGGGCCTTGAAATGTCCAGCGCGGCCACGGCTCGTGCGTGAAATCGGCCAGATGGTCGATGCCGCGTGGATACACGACGTCCGGCGCGTAGTGCTGCGTGCTGAGCGGGAAGCTGCCCGACCGCGTATCCACCCACGCTTCGAAACCGTTGACGAGGACCACGCGATCGGAAGGGGGTGTGAGCGGTGTCAGCAGCAGTGCGTGATAGCGACGCGTGCGGCAGGTCGCAACGGTGCCGGACGCGAAGCCCCCCGCGCTGTCGCTCTCGAGCCATTCGTCTTGCAGCGAATTTTTTTTCACTGCGCGGTCACGGCGTCCGCTGCACGGCGCCCAGTTCATCTTCCCGGGTGAGGCCCGGCGGTTTCCCCTGAAGCGCATATTCGGCGTACTGGTGGATGAGCTTCGCGACAACGCCGGTCCAACCGGTCTGATGACTGGCGCCGAGGCCCTCGCCGGTGTCGCCGTGGAAATATTCGTGGAACAGGATGAGGTCGCGCCAGTGCGGGTCGGTCTGGAATTTGGCGCGGTTGCCGTTGACAGGCCGCCGGCCGGCGTCGTCCCGCAGGAAGAGGTTGATCAAGCGGCAGGTGAGGTTGGTCGTCACCTCCCAGAGCGTAGCCTCGTTGCCGGACCCAGCCGGGCAATCCACCTTGAAGTGGTCGCCGAGATAAAAGTGATGCTTCTGCAGCGACTCGATCAGCAGGAAGTTGAGCGGGAACCACACGGGACCGCGCCAGTTTGAATTGCCGCCGAACAGTCCCGACGTCGACTCCGCCGGCGCATAGTCGAGCGTGAACCGCTGCCCGTCGAGTTCGAGGACGAACGGATTTGCGGCATGGCGCTTGGATACCGAGCGCACACCGTACGGACTCATGAGACCGTCCTCGTCCAGCACTTTTTCGAGGATGCGTCGCAACTTGGCGGAATCGACGAGCCCCAGACGGACACGGTCTTCAACGCCCAGGTTCGTCATGTCCGCGATGCCTGCAAGAAGTTCCGGCCGGTACGTGGTGAACCAGCGGAGCCGGTCGCCGAAATCACGGAACGCGTCTACCCCGCGCCGGTCGCCGATGCCGACGGCGAAGATGGGAATCAGTCCGGCTATCGACTGCACGTTGATGTTGAAACATCGGCCATCAGGAAATTTCAGTGCATCGTAGTAGTAACCATCCTCCTCGTCCCACAGTCCGCCCTTCCGTCCCCTCATGCTGTTCACCGCTGCGCCGATGTACACGAAATGCTCGAAAAACTTGGTGGCGATGTCCTCGTAGACGTCGTCCTCCTTGGCGAGCTCGAGCGCGATCCCGAGCAGATTGAGGCAGTACATGGCCATCCAGCTCGTACCGTCCGCCTGCTCGAGTTGCCCTCCCGACGGCAGGCCCGACGTCCGGTCGAACGCGCTTATGTTGTCGAGGCCCAGGAAGCCCCCTTCGAATATGTTGTTGCCTTCGGCGTCCTCGCGGTTGACCCACCACGTGAAGTTGAGCAGCAGTTTCTGGAACACCTTTTCCAGGAACTTGCGGTCACGGCGTCCGTACAGCTTGTGTTCGATCTGATAGACCCGGATGGCCGCCCATGCGTGCACCGGCGGGTTCACATCGCCGAACGCCCATTCGTAGGCCGGGATCTGACCGTTCGGGTGCATGTACCACTCGCGCATAAGCAGCAGCAGCTGGTCCTTCGCGAAGTCGGGGTCGATCATGGCGAGCGGAATGGCGTGAAACGCCATGTCCCACGCGGCGAACCACGGGTATTCCCACTTGTCCGGCATGGACAGGACATCGCCGGCGGCGAAATGGCGCCAGTCGCGGTTGCGGCCCTTCCTGCGCTCCTCGGGGGGCAATGGAACGGCCTTATCGCCATCGAACCAGCGGTTCACCATGAAACGGTAATACTGTTTGCTCCACAACATGCCGGCGAACGCCTGGCGCTGGACGTTGCGCATGTCGTGGGAAAGCGCGAATGGCGTGACGCGCCGGTAGAAGGCGTCCGCCTCGCCTTGGCGCTGCTTGAACGTGGCATCAAAATTCTTCGAAAAAGGCGCAGAAAGATCGCCGGTGGGGCGAAGACGCAGCCTGATCACCGCGGACTCACCGGCGGGCACCTGCCTAATGTAGTGCGCGGCCGCCTTGGTGCCGACCTGGTCCGGGTTCACGGCGCCCAGGCGGCCATGCACGAGGAAATTGTCGAAGCCGTCTTTCACGTATGGCTGCGCGTTTGGCCGTCCGAAAATGCGCTCCGCGTTCGTGTCGTTTTCGGTGAACAGTAATTCGTCGGGCGTCTCGCAGTAGAGCGAGTAGGAGGGCAGGGTGCGATGCGTGGTCTTCAGCACTGCCGCAGCCGATTTATTTCGCGCGACCTCGATCTGCGGCTTCACCAATCCCGGAGTATCCGGATACCACGACCAGATGTTCTTGAACCACAAGGTCGGCAGGAGGTGCAGCGGTGCCGACTCCGGGCCGCGATTGATGGCCGAGATCCGGATCAGGATGTCATCGGGTGCGGCCTTCGCGTACTCGACGAAGACGTCGAAATAGCGGTCGTCGTCGAAGATGCCCGTGTCGAGCAGTTCGTATTCCGGATCCAGCCGCGTGCGGCGGCGGTTCTCGTCCACCAGGTCCGAATACGGGTAGGCCCGCTGCGGATACTTGTACAGAAATTTCATGTACGCGTGGCTGGGCACGTTGTCGAGGTAGAAGTAGTACTCCTTGACGTCCTCGCCATGATTGCCCTCGTTGCCCGTCAGGCCGAACATGCGCTCCTTCAGGATCGGGTCGGCGCCGTTCCACAGCGCGAGCGCGAAGCAGAGTTGCTGGCGGTCGTCGCAGATGCCGGCGATGCCATCCTCTCCCCAGCGATACGCGCGCGAGCGGGCATGATCGTGGGGCAGATATTCCCAGGCGGCGCCGTTCGCGCTGTAATCCTCGCGCACCGTGCCCCATTGTCTTTCGCTGAGATAAGGTCCCCAGAATCGCCAGGGAACTTTGTCATCGCGCGCGGCGGCCAGGCGCTGCTCTTCCGCCGTCAGTGGAGGTTTGTCGGGGATTTCCTGTGGCGGCGGTTCGCGGTCTTTTTTCGAAGCCATGTGCAGTCACGTCTCGTTTTGGTTGTATTGACGGTGGACGGGTACGAGGCCCAACCGGTCTCTCGAGCAGCGGGAATTGTTGGGGAATTTTGTACACTAACAGTATGTCGAGCCAGCGGCAATGCGCCATCGGCGCTTCAACCTGCGGTCAGCATTTGTGATCCTCGCCACCTGGCACCGGCGGCCAGGACCACAGGTGTTGCGGCCGCGGCGGCCTCGACGCAAAGCATTCTTGTTTCCCCGCCCGGTTCGAGGTCGGTGAGCGACCGGGCCGTTATGCCGGGATTCCATACAACGGTGTCCGGGAAACCGGTTGCGCGGACTGCCATGGAGCGGTCGTGCTCGCGGACTTCGAGGTCCTGTGGCGCAACGCGATACACGCGGT
>SHZL01000042.1 GCA_009692275.1 Lysobacterales bacterium
TTGTCACCAATTGTATTGAGCACCGACATGCCACTTCGGGTGACTGCAAATCCCAATCTGCGAAATACACTGGATTGTGAATCCTTCACCAGCAAGTAAACGATCCCGGCAGACCAGCGCACAGCTGATCCCGACTGCGCACCAGTAGATGTGCTGTCAACGCGGGGCGGAAACGTCCGGATTTCTTTTTGTGGCAAAGGTGCTGGCGGGGTGGTGATAACAAGTGCGCCGGCCGAAGAAGGCAGGGCCAAACCCTCTGGTACGTTAAGTGCCGGTGACTCGACCGCATAATAGTATTGCGGCATTTTGCCGCCCTTGTGGAACATGCTGCATGAGGTTAGTGCAATACAATAGATTGCCAGCGGGAGCACGGCTGCAATCCTCGCTGTTGCCCTACCTGCTTTCACCTGCAATTTCATATCAGATTTCCAATTGTCTTGAGCCAAACCCAGCCCCTTGGTAGCGGGCGACGCGCAGACCGGTTTTCAATGACCCAGGTTCAGCATACCCAAAGCGGACATGCAATCACGCAACATTTCGCGAAATTCTTCCGAGAGAGGAGTCAGGGGTAATCTCACATGCGCTGTACACAAATTCATTTCATGCAAGGCCCATTTTACAGGAATTGGGTTGGTTTCGATCGCCATCAGCTCCAAAAGCCTGCGCAAACGCCCTGATTCTGTATCCGCAGTAACCCAGTCCTGTCTCTGAGCGGCCTGGCAAATATCCCTGAAAGCGCCGGGAACCACGTTCGCGGCCACTGATATCACTCCACGCGCCCCGTGGCGCATTGCCTGAACGCAACTCTGGTCATTACCGCTGAGTAGCACGAAATCTTCGCAGCACAGGGGCTTTAAGGCCTGTAGCCGTTCCAGCTGACCGACCGCTTCTTTCAGGCCGACGATTCGTTCATGACTGGCCAGCTGTTGCACCGTTGCTGGCAGCATGTCCACCGACGTTCGCGACGGCACATTGTACAGGATGAGCGGTAACCCGCCCTGGTCTGCGACAGCGCGGAAGTGTTCAACCAGTCCGTGCTGTGTCGGGCGATTGTAATAAGGTGTAACCACAAGGGCTGCATCAGCACCATGTGCAGCCGCCAGCCGGGTGTTGGCGATGGCCCGATCCGTTGCCGGCGAGCCGGTACCCGCAATCAGCGGTACCCTTCCCGCGATCTGCTGCGCAACTGCATCCAGCAAAGCCTCGAACTCGCCGGCGCGCAATGTTGCCGACTCTCCCGTCGTTCCGCCAATGACCAGGGCCTCCGTACCGGCTTCGAGTTGAAATGACACCAGCGATGAGAGCGCAGCGAAGTCAATCTCGCCCGCTTCCGTGAAGGGTGTTGCCAGCGCGACGATACTGCCTTTAATCATGGAATCAGCTAATCAACGGGGACCGGCTGCATGGTACTTGCGGTACTCATGGCTGACAAGTATCCTGCAAAAAAGAGCGGTACGATCCCCACACTGGAACCTGGAGTTCAATGGTCAACATCGGCAAGAAGGTCACCAATTTCTCCGTACCCGCCACCGGCGACAGGACGTTGTCACTGAAAGATTTGTCAGGCCATCACCTGGTCCTGTATTTTTACCCAAAAGACAATACCTCCGGATGCACTCTCGAGGGCCGCGATTTCCGCGACGCATACGCAAAATTCGTGGACGCCGGCGCGAACATTCTGGGCGTGTCCCGGGACAGCATTAAAAGCCACCAAAGCTTCAAGGCTAAAGAGGGGCTCCCGTTTGAACTGCTATCCGACGAGAATGAATGCTTGTGCCAGCTGTTCGACGTGATCCGCGAAAAGTCCCTGTATGGACGCAAGTTCCTGGGAATCGAGCGCAGCACGTTCTTGATTGACCGCAGCGGTGTGCTACGCCAGCAATGGCGCAAGGTCCGGGTCAAAGGTCATGTCGATGAAGTACTGCAAGCCGTCCAGCTGTTGCCGAAATAATTCAGCCAAACAAAACCACAAGGAATTGCCCCCCAATGGGAAGTGAAAAGCGTCTGTATATTCTCGACACCAATGTGTTGATGCACGATCCGACAGCCCTGTTTCGATTTGAAGAGCATGATGTTTTCCTTCCCATGATGATATTGGAAGAACTGGATGCGGCAAAAAAAGGCTTATCTGAAGTAGCGCGTAACGTACGGCAGGTCAGTCGCTTCATCGATGAAATGATGCAGCAGCAGGAAATTACCAACCTCGAAGATGGACTGGACCTGATCGTTCCCGACGGCCTTGATCTCGCCAAGTGCACCGGCAAGTTGTTCTTCCAGACTGCCATGCCTGAAGCCCACTCCAGCCTGCTCAGGGATGGATCATTTGCTGACAATGAAATCCTGAGTACCGCTTTATCTCTGCGAAAAACCAACCCGAAACAAAACGTGATACTCGTCTCCAAGGATATTAACCTGCGGATCAAGGCGGCAATTCTTGGAGTTCCCGCTGAGGATTATTACAACGACCGTGCCCTGGATGACCTCAGCCTGCTATATCGCGGAACGCGCAGCCATGGAGCGGATTTTTGGGACCACTACCCTGAACTTGAGTCGTGGAGCGAAGGCGGAAGAACACTGTACCGGTTCAACCTGAAGGAAGAAAATGGCTGGTACCCCAACCAGTGTGTTTCCATTGGCGATCACAACGGGGTGGAGGCCATCGTCAAGTCGGTGGACAAATCCTCGGTCAAACTGCAACTGGTAGATGATTACTACGAGGGGCACAAGAATGTTTGGGGCATCCACGCCCGCAATCGCGAGCAGAACTTTGCCCTCAATTTGCTGATGGATCCGGACATAGACTTCGTAACCCTGATGGGCACTGCGGGCACCGGCAAGACCCTCCTGACCCTCGCTGCCGGTCTTGCCCAGATCATGGATAAAAAGCGTTACAGCGAAATCATCGTAACCCGCGCCACTGTTTCCATCGGCGAAGACATTGGCTACCTGCCCGGAACTGAGGAAGAAAAAATGACGCCCTGGATGGGCGCGCTCACCGACAATCTCGAGGTACTGACCCAGCCACAGGAAGGCGGCGAATGGGGCCGGGCGGCAACCAACGACCTGTTAGCCAGCAAGGTAAAAATCCGCGCCATGAACTTCATGCGTGGGCGGACTTTCCTGAATCGTTTCGTGATTATCGACGAAGCCCAGAATATAACGCCCAAACAAATGAAAGCCCTGGTAACGCGGGCGGGTCCTGGCACAAAAATGGTGTGCCTCGGCAACGTGGAACAGATCGACACACCCTACTTGACGGAAACCACCTCGGGTCTGACGTTTGCCGTCGACCGCTTCAAGGACTGGGCCTATGCAGGGCACATTACCCTACGCAGGGGGGAACGATCGCGCCTGGCTGATTTCGCTTCCGAGGCTCTGTAAAACCCCCGGACCGGGCTTACGTGGAGTGGTTCAGAACGCCAGCGTCCAGAACGCCTGCATTTCAAACTGTTGATCGAGATAGTCGGTGGTTACGCCAAGAACACTTCCGCCAAATGCGTATTCCGGCGGAGCATAAGCGGCATTGAAGTTAAGCTGACTGTTGGCCCCGGTGTGACGCGAATAACCGAGGGTGATGGCGCTGTTCGCCAATTCACTTTCCAACGCCTGCCTGAGCATGGAAGATGAAGGAGATGGTTGCGGGCGGGTGCTCAGGTTTATATACCATTGCTGGCTTAAACCGTCGTTCCAGGTCCAACCCACGGAATAAATCGTCAGATCGTCCCATTCAAATGCGGGGCTGGTGGAGTCCCCGAGCAGCGACAAAAAGCGATTGGGCAAGAAGCGGCTTGGAAACGCATTAATGTCGCTGTATACCACGCGCTCGACTGCCACGTTGATTGCAGACCGCTCGGTAAGGTTGTAGTCCAGGCTAACGGTTGCGCGGGATGGAATGTCGAGGTCAGCTGCGCTGGAGTAAACGCCCCTGACCTGCGCAAATTCCTGCATGTCGATACGGGACTGGTAACCTGCCTCAATCGCGAAACCGGAAAACAGTTCCTCCCGCAGTGTCAATCTAACCCCAGTGCCATTGCCGGATTCCTGGTATGCGGAATGACTTGTGGTTTGCCACAACATGTCTTCAGGAGTGGTCAACGCCATCATCCCGAGGCCTGCAGCACTGAAGCGCTGATACGCGACCACCGCCGCTACGCCCAGCACGCTGCTGTCATTCAGCTCCTGCTCGACCCCGGGAGTAAAGAACCGCCTCTCCAACATACTGCCCTGGAACGGTGTTGTGGAGAAAAACTCCGGCGACAGGTACTCAGAAGAAGTCTGCCAATCCATATCCATGAAAAAGTAGGTGTCGGGATCAGCCTGCAAATCCTCGGCAAAATCCGGCAGGATCATGACATCGCTGTAGCGCAACCAGCTGATGTGCAATGGCGTGGCGTTTTTCGGGAGCATATAGTCAGGCGTTAATTCCCGCGCCAGGTATGCCTGCCAGGGTCCCAGTTCAAAGCCCAACATGTAGAAAGAAGTCAGGCCCGTGCCGCCAGCTGCAAAGCTAACCACGGGCGAACCAGCCCCCTGTGCGCTGAGCGCACACGGCGACAACCCCATCAGGATTGCAATCAGGCTGGCAGTTTTTGTTTGCAGCTTGGGTACCTTTAGCACACTTATTGAACTGATATACGGGGAAATATGGCAGGAATACAACACAGTGTCAACGTCCACACGGGTATCCGCGCAACATTTGTAGTCACACGGGCCTAATACGAGACAAGTTACTGATTTAAATCATTCTATGCAATACGAGACGCAATCGCTCAGGTGCCCTTCAGTGGAATGCAGCGACTTGCTTCAGGAAGCAACGTTGCTAGAATGCAACACACTGCAACAGGGTGACAGCGTGGACTGACATGAAGACAGGAACACATCAGGATTGCGCCCTGACCATCGCCGGTTCTGACAGTTGCGGCGGAGCGGGAATCCAGGCAGACATCAGGACTTTTACCGCTTTTGGCGTGTATGGAGCCAGCGTAGTCAGCGCCGTGACGGCGCAAAATACGCTGGGTGTCTGCACAGTGGAATTGATCTCGGACGCGACATTTCAGGCGCAGCTGGAAGCCGTGCTGGAAGATCTTCCCGTGAAGGCAGTGAAAACGGGCATGCTGCCCAATATCAGCGGAATCCAGCTCATAGCCGACCTGCTAGGGCCGCGCATGAACACCCTGGACCTGGTTGTTGACCCGGTGCTGTCAGCTACCAGCGGACCGCAGCTTAGCAGCTCACTTGCGCTTTTTGCACTCAAGCGGTACCTGTTCCCCCTCGCGCGCCTGGTTACGCCAAACCTGGCCGAGGCATACGCTTTGACCGGCATCAAAATTACTACCCTTGATGAAATGGAAGCAGCCGGCCATGTTTTCCTGGATGCAGGCTGTGCCGCAGTCCTGATGAAGGGCGGCCACCTGGTCACAAGTGAAGCAATCACGGATCTATTGATGACAGCAAACGGTATCGTAGCGTTTTCTCATCCGGCCATGCCCGGCCAATACCATGGCACCGGTTGCACTCTGTCCGCTGCAATTACAGCCGGGCTTGCGTCCGGGCAGGGGCTTGAACAGGCAGTTTCGGCCGGCATAGCCTATGTTCAGAAATGCCTGCAGCTCAGTCACCAGCCACTAAAGGGTTCAATTCAACTTTTGGGGTTTACGCATGCAGACGCTCAATAATGGCGTCTGTAAAAGCGTCACTCTGACCCTTGCCCCCAAGATCGGGGGTAGTCCGGTCACCAGCTGCGATCGCATCAACGATGGCCCTGCGCAAAGCGGCAGCCTTTTCCAGCATACCCAGGTGCGCGAGCAGCATGGCTGCGCCCAGCATGAGGGCACAGGGGTTGGCAATGCTCTTTCCGGCTATGTCCGGCGCGGAACCATGGACCGCTTCAAACATCGCGGCGTCGCGCCCTATGTTTGCTCCAGGCGCAAGCTCAAGGCCGCCCACCAAACCGGCGCATAAATCAGAAATGATGTCCCCAAAAAGATTGGTGGTTACGATTACGTCGAAACGCTGCGGATCCAGCACGAGGTTCATACAGGTCGCGTCGACTATCATCTCTTCGCTCTCAATGTCCGGATAGTTTCTTGCCACCTCTCTTGCTACATCGAGGAAAAGCCCCGATACCGCCTTGAGAATATTGGCTTTGTGCACCAGCGTAACTTTGCGCCTCCCCTCTCGCCTGGCAAGATCAAAAGCGTACCGTGTAACTCGTTCAGACCCTTTGCGGGTAATGATCATCTTGGACTCGGCGCGACTTCCATCTTCACTGACATAAGCATCTGCTGCAAGGTAGGCGCCCTCCGTATTTTCACGCACGGTGATGATATCTACACCCTGGTAGTGCGATTTCGTTCCCGCAATCGAAAGCACAGGACGCACGTTGGCATACAGGTCGAACAGGGTGCGCAGGGACACGTTGATGGAACTAAAACCTTTGCCCACCGGAGTCGTCAGGGGGGCCTTGAGAACCACCTTGTTACGACGAATGGAGTCCAGGGTTTTTTCCGGCAACAGTTCTCCCTGGTGCTCCAGCGCGGCTAACCCGGCCTCGACTATTTCATATTCAAGACCACACTGCAGGGCATCCAGTGCGCGCAAAGTGCAGTGCATAATTTCCGGGCCGATTCCATCCTCATGGATTACTGAGATAAGGTGCTTTATAGGTGATTCCTTTGTAACTGACAGTATCAAATGCAACTCACCGGCCGGGGTAATCCGGCATACCTGCAGGCCTGGGTGGTTGGGCCTTTGGGGAAAAGCTGGTAGAGGAACCGGCTGGTGCCTTTCTCCTGCCCCAGCTTCTTTCTGGTTTCCATAACCAGGGCGCGCATGGGTGGTTCAATTTCAAAACGCACAAAATAGTCCCGGAAGATTTCCAGTATCGTCCAGTGCTCGGGAGTGAGGGAAACATCATCTTCGGCGGCCATGCGCTCCGCTACCTCTGGACTCCAATCGCATGCATTGAGCATGTATCCCTTCGCATCCAGGGCCACGAGCGATCCGTCAGACAGGGTCAGTGGTGCTTTGTTCATTTCCAGCTCAAACAATGACCGTGCCGGCATACAAGCTCAACCAGCCCCAGGTCATCAACTCGCTCCACACCCTGAACTCCGGGCGACTTCCCGAGTCCGTGCGCCAGCAAGTCAGCTTCCAGGCAATACACTCTGACCCCAGCCGATAACCACCTGTTGACGCCCGGCCTTGCCAGTGCGCTTACCGCCGCATCCATCAATACGATGCAGTCACCTTTGCCAATGCAGGCCAGGCATTCATCCATGACATCCCCGCTGGACCTCAGAATAAGGTGCAGGCAGGTATTTTCAGGGGTTGTCGCCACTGGCTCGAGCTGGGAAACGGAACTCATAAGACCAAAAGCCTGGCACATTTATGCCAATCAGCCCTCATTTGCTCCTTTGACCTGGTTTTCACCGGCAGCAGCGGCGTGATGCCCAGTTCCGACATCCGCTCGAGCCAGCCTGGCTCGATAAAGGCGCTGACCCTGGTCATCCCCGTGAGACTGGCCCAGCCGCGGTATCCGGCCGGCAAACCTGCGCTCCGGGCATCTCTCTCGCTCGCCAATTGCAAGGCGGCATCAGCCAGGAAGTACAAACGCAGGGGAGCTTCCAGAGCAGCCGCAACCAGCGCAACATCAAGCTGGGAACGGGCAGAGCGCTGTCGGTAGGGTGCGGAGCGCACTACCAGGCCAATAACAGGTATTGCACCGTGGCTCATCAGAAAGAGACCACGCGGTCGCTTTGCAGCATCAGTTCAAACATCTCGGTCAAACCGGACTCTGCAAAAGCTTTTGCCGGGTTACTTTCCAGCCTGCGCAACCGGGAGGAACTGCATAAGAGCAAGCGCGTGCCGGCTGTTGCGGCCAGATCCAACCAGGTATTAAAAAGATCCGGGGTGCCCGCGTCGCTTAGTTCCCCCTGCAGCGCGTTATACACGCCGTCTTCGCGAAAAAATATTGCCGTGATCCCGTGACCCGAGGCAAGCGCTGCCCGCACGAAGCGGCTGGCGCAAACAGCCAATCCTGAAGCCCAGGGGCTTTCATTAACGATGACAAGGAACTTCACGGTAAAATCACCTGCATCTTCCGAACCAGCCAGCTGGCTGGGTGTCGTATTATTGGTGTTCAGATTTTGCCCGAAACAAGGCCCACATGCTGAAGTTTTCCAGACACAACATTACACGCTGCACGGTAGCACTGGCCACCCTTGTGGTCAGCCTTGCCAGTGTTGCACAAACAGAGCGCGTGTCTCTGCCTGACATGGGGGCGTCCGCCGACACCATTATTTCGCGCAAGGAAGAGGAAGACTACGCCAGGGCCTTGTTGCGGCAAATGCGTGCCTACGAAGTATTGAATGAAGATCCCCTGGTCGCCGGGTACTTCCAGGACATGGGTTATCGCCTGGTGGCCAATAGCGATCGCCCCAACAAGAGTTTTACCTTTGCCGTGGTTGATTTGCCGGTCGTCAATGCATTCGCCGCTCCGGGTGGCGTCGTCGTGCTATACAGCGGCCTGATCCTTGCAGCAGACAACGAAAGTGAAGTTGCGGCCGTGTTATCCCATGAAATTGCGCATATCACGCAACAGCACATGGAGCGCGCAATCGAAAGCGCCAAGTCCATGACCATTCCTCTCTTGCTGGCCATGGTGGGTCTGGTCCTGGCAGGTGGCGGCAGTGGTGAAGCAATCCAGGGCGCATTGATGGGAGGGAGTGCCGCGGCCCAGCAAGCCCAGATCTATTTCACCCGGCAAAATGAGATAGAGGCCGATCGCATTGGCATGCAGACCTTGTACCAGGCCGGTTATGACCCGCGCGGCATGGGCGAGTTTTTCGAAAAACTTGGCCGCATTACCCGGCCAATGGGTGAAGGACCTCCGGAGTTCCTGCGCACTCACCCGGTAACCGTCAGCCGTATTGCCGAAGCCGATAACAGGGCGCAAAACCTCCCCTCCCCTGCGCCATCAGACGGACGGGACTTTTACCTGATTCAAGCTCGTATTCGTGCCCTCGCAGAAGCTCACCCGGAAAAGGCACTGGAATACTTTCGCTTTCGCAGTGAGCGCGCAGATATCACTGAAACCCAGCAAGAGGCACTGGACTACGGGATCGCCATTGCACTGCAACGCAAGGGCGAGTTCGGAGAGTCAAGGGAGATACTCAATAGCCTGATGTCCCGGGCTCCTCACCTGGCCTTCGAATTGCAGATCGCGGCCCTGGATCTCGAATCCGGCAAGATCAGCGCTGCCGTGGAGCGCCTGGCCGGCCTGTATCAAAGCTTCCCGGGTAATCACGCAATATCCATTGCCTACTGTGATGCCCTGTTGCGCGACAGCAAGCCAGGCAGCGCTGAAACCGCAAGCACTATCCTTCGGCAGCAACTGTTGACTCACCCGGACGACCCCACGCTCTTCGTGCTGTATGCAGGCGCATCCAACAACGCAGGCAACGCCGTGCGCGCCAAGGAGGCCATCGCTGAATCCTACTACCAGCGCGGCTCAACCCAGGAGGCCATTACCCAGTTACAGGCTCTGGTCAACAGCGAGGACCTCGATTACTACGAACGAGCCCGAATTTCAGCCCGCCTCAACGAACTCCAGATCGAACTCGTCAAGCTGGATATCGAAGATGAACCTCCGCCCGAATGAAGCGCGCGCCAGGTAAACGGTCCATGGCATTTTCGCCTTCCCGGGTGGTTTCGACTCCGGAACTGTCATGAAACTGTCACACCTGCAACTATAATGGGTATCTCAGACAGGACGTGGAACCCAATATGAGCAGTGTCGAGCCAACCGTACTGGTAGTGGAAGACGAAACGGCCATTCGCGACATGATCGCTTTTGCGCTGGACCGGGCGGGTATGCAGGTACAGCTGGCTGGAGATGCGCAGGAAGCCCTGGTGTCCATCAACAAGAAACGGCCTGATATCATCCTTATGGACTGGATGATGCCGGGCGTTAGTGGTATTGAGCTGACACGGCGTTTGCGCCGGGAGCCCTACACCGAAGACATTCCCATCATCATGCTCACTGCCCGTGTTTCTGAAGACGACAAAGTCAGCGGCCTGGAAGCAGGTACGGATGACTACGTGATCAAGCCATTCTCACCACGTGAGCTGCTCGCTCGCATCAGGGCCGTGATGCGTCGCAGCACCCCGGCGGACAATAACGGCCAGATTAATGCCGAAGGACTGGTACTGGACACAATTTCCCGCCGTGTCAGCCACCAGGGTGAACCGATCCACGTCGGGCCAACCGAGTATCGTTTGCTGGAATTTTTCATGAGCCACGCTGGACGTGCTTACAGCCGCGGGCAGCTGCTCGACCACGTGTGGAGCGCCAACACCTACCTGGAAGAGCGCACGGTCGACGTGCATATTCGCCGGCTGCGCAAAGCCCTCGAACCTGCGCGCATCAGTCACTACTTGCAAACCGTGCGGGGGCATGGCTACCGCTTCCTGGCTGAACCCCGAACCGCCGCAAAGTGACCGCTTAACGGCGCATGGCCTTATGACCGCTCGCAGCTGGAAATTTCACAGCGGTCGCCTGCTGTTGGCCGTGGTGTTTACGCTGTTGGCCGGCTGGCTGGTTGGCCATATTGCGCTGGTCATGGTGGCCGGAGGAGGCATTTTCCTGGCGTGGCACGTGTTCAACACCTGGCGCCTGCATAGCTGGCTAAAGAACCCGGAAAGAAATGCTCCGGAGGGCCATGGAATCTGGGCGGAAATATTCGACGGTTTACGTGGTCTTGACCAAGACAGAAGGCAGCAGGAGTCCCGTTACAAAACCATGATTGCTGAATTTCAAAGCCTGACCAATGCGTTGCCGGACGCAACCCTGATCATCGACTCCCACGACAACATCACATGGTGCAACGACACTGCGGTTGCTTTGTTGGGCCTGCGCATTCCGGAAGACCTTGGGCAAGCTGTCACCCATCTTCTGCGCGGACCTGATTTTGCACAATGGCTAGCCACCGAAAATCGCGCAAACAACCGGTTGGAAATGCCTTCACCACTCAATGACAATCGCTGGTGGCAGGTTACTGCAGTGCCTTTCCAGCAAGATCAGCAGTTGATCGTTTTGCGGGATAGCACCGAACTTCACAATGTAGAGCAAATACGCAGGGATTTTGTGGCC
The DNA here is from genome assembly GCA_009692275.1 of Lysobacterales bacterium. Taxonomy (GTDB): domain Bacteria; phylum Pseudomonadota; class Gammaproteobacteria; order Xanthomonadales; family SZUA-36; genus SHZL01. The sequence continues at coordinate 11,153 of SHZL01000042.1, forward strand.
AATATTTCCCATGAACTGCGCACTCCGGTCACGGTATTTCTGGGCTACCTGGAAATGTTGCAGGACCACCCGGAACCGGAAATTTCCTCCGCGGTGGAACGCATGCAAACCCAGGCCCTGAACATGAAATCCCTGCTGGATGACCTGCTTGAACTGTCTCGCTTGCAGAGTGACGAGGTCCAGGGAGAAGTGCAGGAGATAGACATTCCCGGCATGGTGGAGCAGCTAAAGGAACAGGCAGAGGAAATCAGTGGGGGACGGCATTCCCTCGAATTCAATGTTCAGCCCGGTTTACGCCTTACGGGCGTTGCCACTGACCTCGAAAGTGCTTTTCGCAACCTGATCATCAATGCCATTCGCTACACCCCGGAGAAAGGCAAGATAACGATCAGCTGGATGGACTCCACGGACGGCCCGTGTTTTGCGGTCAAGGATACGGGCATCGGAATCCCCAAGCGTGACCTGCCCCGGTTGACCGAGCGGTTCTACCGGGTAGGGTCCGGCCGCGAACGCCAGTCGGGCGGAACGGGGCTTGGCCTGGCCATCGTCAAGCACGTGTTGAATGCGCACAAGGCAAACCTGATCATTCGCAGCGAACTGGGTGAAGGCAGCGAATTCATTTGCCAGTTTCCCGGTGAGCGCAAAACTTCTGTGCAGAACGGCCAGGTAATCTGAGCAAGAGGCAGCAGGTTTGTCACATTTCTGTCATGTGCAAACCCCACAATCTGCGCCAGACCATGAATCTCCCGACCTCCATACCGAAGCACGACCAATGAACAAACTTTTACTGCTGCTCTTTGCGGGCCTGGCGGGATTGCTTGCTTCAGCCAACGCACATTCGCAGTCCCAGGCAGAAACCAGTCTTGACTCCTATAACAAAGTCAGCGGTGTTTCAGGCACTATTTCCAGTATTGGCTCGGATACGCTGGCCAACCTCATGACCCTGTGGGCTGAAGAGTTCAAACGCATCTACCCAAACGTCAATGTGCAAATCCAGGCCGCTGGCTCATCTAGCGCGCCGCCGGCATTAGCGGAGGGGACTGCGAATCTGGGACCCATGAGCCGGCTGATGAAAGACAGTGAGATCCAGGCGTTTGAAAACAAATACGGCTACAAGCCCACCCCTGTGGCGGTCGCCATCGATGCCCTGGCCATATTTGTCAACCAGGACAACCCTATTGAAGGACTGACCCTGCAACAGGTCGATGCGGTTTTTTCATCCACCCGCACCTGTGGCGCACCAGTCGATGTGACCACCTGGGGACAGCTCGGACTGGCCGGTTCCTGGTCGGGACGCAGCATACAGATTTATGGTCGAAACTCGGTCTCTGGTACTTACGGTTATTTCAAGGAACACGCCCTGTGCAAGGGTGATTTCAAGAACAATGTGAATGAGCAACCGGGTTCCGCCTCAGTCGTGCAATCCGTGAGTTCATCTCTGAACGGAATTGGCTATTCCGGCATCGGCTATACAACCTCATCTGTCCACAGAGTGCCTTTGGCCAGCAAACCGGGTGCGCCATTTGTGCCGGCTTCGGCGGAGAATGCGCTGGATGGTTCCTATCCCCTCGCCCGGTTCTTGTATGTTTATGTGAACAAGGCACCCGGTAAGCCCCTGGACCCCGTCGCTGAACAATTTCTGCGCATGGTGCTGTCCGCCACCGGTCAGGGTTTGGTCGTCAAGGATGGCTACATTCCGCTGCCAGCAGCGGTTGCCGCACGCGAACTACCGAAGCTGAACTGATCGACGGACGAACCCTGCCCGGATCATCCAACGAACCCGGCCCAGGCCGGGTTTTTTTTGCCGCCACGATGCCTTCCGTCGCACCCGAATGACTCATTCGTCACATTCCGGGCGTGAATTTATTTTTTTGTAGCATTTTCGTAACGTAACTGTCACAAAAGAGCAATAAACTCGCTTCGCAACTGGAAACCAAGTGCAGGCCATGAAACAGGGCCTGGAACCATAACCCAAGCAATCCGGTACGTTTGGAGATCAACAAATGAAAAGACAGCTAGCCTTATTTGTGCTCGCTTTGATTGTGGCCATTCCAGACCTCAGCGCCGCAGTCAGTGACGCGGAGGTCCAGGCGCTGCGCGAGCAAATTCGCCTGCTTTCAGAGCGCATTGACCAATTGGAACGGGCTGAGTCACCAACCCAGGTTGCTGCCGAATCCAGCCCCGGGGCCGCACCCCAGGTCGCGCCCGTGGATGAACAAGCTGAAGAGCATGCAATGGACGCAAAAATTGACCAGGCCGTTGCTGCCAAAGTGGACGAAAAAATGGCAGCAGTCTCGTGGGCTGAACGGATCCGCTGGTCGGGAGACTTCCGCTATCGCTACGAAGACATTGCCATCGAAGACAGCTC
>SHZL01000043.1 GCA_009692275.1 Lysobacterales bacterium
GTTTTGCACGTCACTACGCTTGTTCAGATGCCCGATCAGCGTCCGTAAAACGTCTGCTTCGAGTGCTATCCGGGTCTGCTGGTCCAACTCAGTCATTTTTTGCCTGCCTTACATGGTTTCAGCTATTGATTCCGACTTGGGAAGGTTACTCCAGGAATGCACAAGATGCTCACCGCGGGCGGGGTTTCGTTAATTTCCATCAACGATCAATATCGCATTTGCTTCAGATTTGCCGACGGTGACGCGTTTGACGTCGAGGTCTGCGATTACCACGGTTAAGAGGTTTGAAAAAGTGAAAAAAATAAGGCCGCTCACTCCTGCTCGATAAGAATGTCGGTTAAAGCCAAGAGTTGGAGCAGTCGGATTGAGGGTATAATGGCGCTTGGCTTTAACGGAATTAGCATATGAAACCTTCTTCGAGTTACCAACAACACAATCACTGGCGCAGGGCATCCGTCAGCTTTTTAGCACTCTGCCTTTCGACGTTTTTTGCATCAGTAGTAAGCGCCAATGAGCTACAGGGAGATGCCAAGGCCATACTCAAATCCATGGCGGACTATGTAAGCAGTCAGCAAAACATCGAGTTCACCTTCGACAGCGATATTGAAGTCATCACGCCGCAACTGGAGAAAATCCAGTTCACCAATTCCGGGGAAGCCCTGTTGAGCCGGCCAAACAAGCTGCGTGCGCACCGCGTGGGCGGATATGCTGATGTGGCTTTGTACTTCGATGGCGCGACCGCCAGCATCTATGCCAAACACACCAACTCGTACGCGCAGTTCCCCGCCGTGGGTACCGTTGACCAGTTGGTTGAAGCGCTGAGAGCCGGGCACGGAGTCGCATTACCGGGTGCCGATTTCCTGCTGTCGAATGCTTATGACGTGCTTGTTGCCGAGGTCATGGAAGCCAAGCACATTGGGCGCGGCGTGATCGACGGTGTGGAATGCGAGCACCTCGCGTTCCGCAACTTCGACATGGACTGGCAATTGTGGGTGGAAGTTGGCGCTCAGCCCATCCCGCGCAAGATCGTCATCACCAGCAAAACCATGAACAGCGCGCCGCAGTATACGTTTCGCATCAAGAGCTGGAAAACCAGCGTGAAGCCAGGCAAGGATGCATTCACATTCAATCCACCCAGCGACGCCAAGCAACTTGACCCCAACGCGCTCATTGACCTGGACGAACTGCCACCGGAACCCGAGACGGGAGGAACCCAATGAAATATTCCAAGACGAGCAGGTATCTGCTGATTTCAGGCCTGGCTGTTGCCGGGTGGTTGTGCAATGGCGAGTTTTCTCTGAGCCCGCACGGAGGTCTGATCGCCACGGCTGAAGCGGTGGTGGGAGCACCGGCAACCCCCGTCAGCTATGCCGGTGTGGCCCGCAGATCTACGGTTGGTGCCGGTGCGGTGGGAGTCGGTGTTGCGCCCGGTGTCGGCGTGGGTGCGGTGGGAGTCGGTGTTGTGCCCGGTGTCGGCGCGGGTGCGGTGGGAGTCGGTGTTGCGCCCGGTGTCGGGGGCCCAGCCAACCTGGGTGGACCGGTGAACCGTGTCGGGAGGCGCTGAGTAAGGATTTACGTCATGAGTGGAATGGCCTACGGGGTGGTGCTACAGACCCCCTACCAGCAATATCTCGAGCGTGTCATTGCGGCCCTGAAAGTCGCGGGTTTCGGCGTGTTGATCCGGCAGCGATGATGCGGGCCGGCGGGTTCGAGGGTGACCCGGTCCTCAAGGAGGTCGGCGGCGAAGCCGAACGGCGGTTGAAACGCGTCGCCGAGACCCTGCGTAGCTGATTGAGTCTTTCTGTGTTACTTTTCAGGCAGCCGGTGAATCACATGCTGGCTTGATTTCTATGCAGTGATTCCAGGCAACAAAACCTCAGGAAAAAAGGTGGTCATGAGCTACAAAAGCGGGTTGGCAATACTCTTTTGGTTAACGATCGCCTGGCCTGTACATGCGATCGCGGCAGAACCCCCAGCCGACACCGCCTATCGCAATGGCAAAATCTATACCGTCGATGCCCGCAACAGCACGCAGGAATCACTGGCTGTGCGGGACGGCAAGATTGTGTATGTCGGTGCTGATACCGGTGCCGGGCAGTTCATCGGCCCCGGGACACAGGTGATCGACCTCGGCGGACGCATGATGATGCCCGGGCTGGTGGATGGGCATATGCACCCGCTTTCCGGCGGCATGAAAATCCTGGGCTGCAGCCTGAACTACGCAGCCCTCACCATCGCCCAGTTCCAGGCACGGATCCAGGCCTGCATCGATGCCTCGCGCGACAAGGGTCCGGATGACTGGCTGGAAGTCGAGAGCTGGTTCCAGCAGAACATGCTGCCGGCCGGAACCGAAGTAAGCCGCGAGGACCTGGATATGCTGCAGACGCAGCGTCCCATCCTGGTGCGCTCTTCGTTCGGCCACTCAACGCTGGCCAGTTCGCGGGCCATGGAGCTTGCAAACATCACGGCGGACACCGCCGACCCCGAAGCAGGCAAGATCGCGCACAACGCAGCCGGCCAGCCGACCGGCATCCTGGAGGATTCTGCACAGGCGCTCTTCGATCACTTGCTACCGCAGACCACCGACGCGGAGATGCTCGCCGCGGCACAGGCCTCACTCGAAGCCGTGCGGGCACAGGGCATTACCACGTTCCTGGACGCTTCGGCCGATGCCAGGACCGTCGCCGCCTATGCGGCGCTGCAGCGCGATGGGAAGCTGACCGTGCGCGCCCACTTCGCGATGGAAATCACGCCTGAAGAAGGGCGCAAGCCAGAGGAGGCAGTAGCCGCACTGGTGCAAGTGGCACGCCAGTTCGACCAGGGGCCGGTCACGGTGCAACCGACCATCACGGTGCGCAATGCCAAGCTCTACATGGACGGAGTCATCACCGCACCGGCGTTCACGGGAGTGATGCTGCAGCCTTACCTGGTGAATCAGGGCACGGCCGAGCAGCCAAACTGGATCTCCAGCGGCAACACGGGACCGGCACCGTATTTTTCAGCCGAAGTCCTCAGGGAATTGCTGCTGCAACTGGCCGCTGCCGGTATTGATCCGCATATCCATGCCGACGGTGATGGCGCGACCCGCTATGCGCTGGATGGCTTTGCGGCCATGCGCGAAAAATATTCAGGTGAGGCTATCCGTGCGGCCATCGCCCATGACGAAATCGTCGATCCTGCGGATTTCCCGCGCTTTGCACTGCTGGACGTGATCCCCGTCCTCTCCTTGCAGTGGGGCAAGCCTGCCTCAGACACGATAGAAGGTGCACGGGACTATCTCGGGCCGGCGCGTTTCAAATACCTGGAACCACAGGGCTTCCTGCACGAAGCGGGAGCACGGATAGCCTACGGTAGCGACTGGCCGGTGGATCCGCTGGATGAGTGGTTTGCCTTGAAAGTCGGAGTGACCAGGGCAAACGACCCCAGCGCCGGTCCGCAGTATGCCGGACGGCTGAGTGACGACCCGGGCTTAAGCCGCGAGACCGCCATTCGCACGATCACGATCAACTCGTCCTACGAACTCCACCAGGAGGCCGAAACGGGGTCACTGGAAGTGGGCAAACTCGCGGACCTGATCATCCTCGACCGCAACCTGTTTGAGATCCCGGCTGAGGAAATTGCTGATGTGCAGGTATTGCTGACCGTGGTCGGCGGCAAGGTTGTATACCAGTCCGACGCATTTGATTAGCCACGCATTCGACTGGCAAGAGAGTTACTGGTTGAGGTGTGCCAAGGCGATACGCAAAGGTTCCGGTGATGCCCGCAGCAAACCTTCGAACGGCCCATCCATTTCCAATACCAGGAATATGGCGCTTGAGACGGATAGTGCACACACGAACAGCACCGTCACTACGGTCGCGTTCCATGGCGCAAACAGACCAAAGCTGGTGAAGGTAATCGTGAGCCAGAAGACGAGAATCACGAGGAAATACACCGGAATGGACGAACTCACACTGGCCAGCACCATCCATCTCGCTTTCAGCAACGTTTCAGCCTGATCGACCGCCTCGGACTGCAGGGCCCGCTGGGTGTCGTTGCCTGGCTGCAAAGCGCGGATTGCGTGCACGAGTACTTCAGCGTTGACCCCTCCTCCCATTTGCAGCGGATTCAGATTCGCTGGGCTGGATGAGTCCTGCGGCCAGATCATCTCCAATCGTGCCCCTAAGGCGAGCTTCAGTCCGACGCGGATCATTCTGGTTTCCGGGCCATATTGCGCCAGCGTGCGGTCGAGCGTCAGGATGTCGATGGCGGTTTGCTGCACGCCTGACTCCACTGCGTCGAAAGAACTCTTGGCCGATGCCGTGACAAGGCCAAGAACGAGGGCAGTCATCGTGGCAATGAGGGCAATGCCCACCTTTACCGTATCTTTGGATTCCCGATCCAGGTGATGCTTCGGCAACACGGTGCGCAGCCACAGACCGAGCACTGCTCCGCCGAAGGTACAAGCAAACACGGTCAAGCTGATTATCGTCGGATTCACGAAGGCGCCTCCATTTTGTCTAAGGAAACTTTGATTTATTCAGAGTTTCCCTAATTATACCGGCTTGCGCAGTTTGGATGTGCCCTCACCTCCCCGGTAATTCTGGTTGAGACCTCGCGCTTGCTGTTGCTGCCACCGCCTATGCTGGCTTATCGTTATCGTGCCGGCAGAACCCTGTGAGGCGCCCATGATGCCAGAGTATGAATTGCACATTCTCTTGTCTGAGGACGATCAGAAGACCCGCGACTCCTTCTCATGTGGTTCGCATGATACTGTTCTTGAGCTCAGTGATGCATCACCCGGGCTCAGGGTTACTCTCACGTTCAGCCGTGTCAACAGATGAGCGACACCATGCATATTCCCGGTCTGGCGTGGCTGATGCACAACGTCCTGCTGGCAACAACTGCACAAAGAAATAGGTGAGATTCTGGTTGGTGTCTTTGGCTGAAAGCTGCACTACGGGCGGATCTGCGTCAGCGGGCATTGGCGGCAAGCGATTCAGTCGTCCGAGTACATCGACCAACACGGCCTGCATGTCGGTGCCCACTTCAAAGGTGAGGTTGACGAAGCTGCCGCCGGCAAAGGCGTTGCCCTCCATCTCTTCCATTCCAGGCATGCCTTGCAATACTTCTTCCTGTGGCTCAAGGATTTCTGACTCGATTTCCGTGGGCGATGCGGCGCGCCAGTTGGTTACCACCGACATCTGCGGCAGGTCGAACATCGCCAGCGCCCCGAACAGAACCATCAGGGCGAGTGCCGCTGCGACAGCGGCAGGGTTATTCAATGAGGCGCGCGTAATATCCATACAGGCCCCAGGAATTTCGGCGCCGCAATTTTTACGACGCCAGAATGCGTTGATTACCTGGTGCTGAGACGTGCCTCTCGTCATGGAGGTTTAAGCCAACGCGTCAAGGCGACGCAGGCACTCGGCAAAGCGAGTCCGGCCGCGGGCCAGGGCATCTGGCGGTAGCCCGGATGTGTGAAAAACTTGCTTTAGGCCGAAAAGTCGCGCAATCTATAGCCGTGGTACAGGGATGACTACCGGTGGAGTGGATGCTCTATCGTAACGTGCGCCTGAAAAGTGCGCGCTGGAGCAATGGACATGCACACCTTCACTTCGCGATTTTTCGCTATTCCTTACTTGTTATCACTGTTCGTTTGCCTGGCTTTTATGTCCGGCGCTGCGCTTGCGCAATCGGCGCAAAAATCCGCCTTGCGGCAATATAATGCGGGGCAGGTGAAACAAATCAGCGACCTGCCGCCTGGGCAGCTGCGATTTAGCCTGGAAAGACTGTCTCCAGTGGCCAGGGCCAGGGCACTGAAATGGTTGCAGGATATTGCCTTCACCGGCACCGACCTGGACGTCTTGAAAGTGGATAACGAAGGTGGCGTGTATTTTGACGACAGCCTCCTGCCGGACCCCACCCTGCAGCAGCAGGCTGCAGCAGCGCCACTAACGGCAGAAGCGGCTTCCGCAACAGTCCTGGCGGATGCGTTCAAAATGCACAGCCGACCGGGCGCACCCAATGTCGTGTTCATTGATTTCGACGGGCATGTGTTCACCGCAACCGCCTGGGGCGCGGACACGTTTTCCGGCGTGGCGTATGACCTCGATGGCAACACCGCGAACTTCAATGACACTGAGCGAGGCCGGATCATTGATATCTGGCACCGCGTCGCTGAAGACCTGGCGCCGTTCAATATTGACGTGACTACCGAAGCGCCGGTCAGTTTCGGTCCCAATACGGGGCAGATCCTGGTAACCACCGACACCGATGCCACGGGCAAGGCCATGCCCAGCCAGGGCGCAGGCGGTGTGGCCTATGTCAATGTCTTTGGCCGGGCAGACTATCCCACGTATTATTCTCCGGCCCTGGTGTATTACAACAACCTGGGCCCCGGGGTTGAGACCTACATAGCCGAGGCCTCTTCGCACGAATTCGGCCACAACCTGGGCTTGTCACATGATGGTCTGAGCGGCGCTAGTGCGACGACGTACTATGCCGGCCAGGGCAGCGGGCTGGTTTCCTCGGCGCCCATCATGGGTAACGGCTATTACAACAATGTAACTGAGTGGAGCAAGGGCGAATATCCGAATGCCAACCAGCTGCAGGACGACCTCGCCATCATCGGTGCCAAGCTCGGCTTCAGGCCGGATGACCACGGCGACACCACAGCCTCGGGCACCGCGCTCGTGGTTGGGGCAGCCGGATCGGTCGTGTCTTCCAACCCCGAACTCGACCCGCACAACGTGCTGCCGGAAAACAAGGGCGTGATCAACTCGCGGACCGATGTGGACGTCTTTACTCTTGCCACCGGTGGTGGACCACTCAGCTTCACGGTTACCCCTGCATGGGACGCCTTTTACCGCGCCACGAGCCGTCGCGGAGCCAACCTGGACATCAGGGTGGAGCTGCGCAATGCGGCCGGCACACTGATCAGCAGCAACGATCCGGCGGACGATACCAAGGCCAGCATCAGCGCCACCGTAGGCGCCGGCACCTATTATCTGCTGATCTCCGGAGAAGGTACCGGTGACCTCCTGACCGGCTATTCTGACTATGACAGTCTGGGGCAGTACTTCATTAACGGCAGCATGACAGCTGGCGCCACCGATGGCACGGCACCAACACCGAACCCCCTGACCTGGGCCAGCCTGCCGGCTGCGAGCAGTACATCTGCCATCACCATGACGGCATCGCTCGCAACGGATGAAACCAGTTCCGTGCAATACAATTTCCAGTGCCTCGCCGGCGGCAGTGGCTGCAGCAGCAGTGGCTGGCAGTCGTCCAACAGTTATACTGCCAATGGTTTGGCAGCGAGCACTTTGTATACATTTAACGTGACGGCGCGAGACGGTGCGCTCAACCAGACCAGCCCCGCACCATCACGTAGCGCCACGACTTTGGCAGCATCGCCACCTCCGCCTGCCAACACTGTCACCAGCGGTGAAACCAAAGTCACAGGCCTGGTGGTCGGAACGTTTACCAGTACGCAGAGCGACAACGGCTCGGTCGAGTCGATTACTGAGCGGGAATCTTTGTCCGGTGCCAAAACCACGCACTATACCCACCTGGAGCACCGCTGGAATTTCAACCTGGCTTCCAGCCAGAGCGTAACCCTTTATGCCAATGCCTGGAGTGGTGGCTCAACTGACGGGGACACCTTTAATTTCCAGTACTCCCTCAATGGCGGCGGCAGCTGGACGACAGCGTTCAATGTGCGTTCAACCAGCAGCAGCTATGTGCGGGCGTTTGCCATACCGGGCGTGCAGAGCGGCACCATTATTGTGCGCGTGATCGACACCGACCGGGTAGCGGGCCACCGGGAAAAGAACAAGATATTCATCGATCACCTGTACCTGAGCCCTAGCACCTAGCCAGGCATTTGGTAGGTGACTATACTATTGGGTAGTGGCAACTTCCTTGAACGGAGAATTACCCAATGAATATGCAACGGCTCATCAATCTGTCAATTTTGCTCGTCTTGCTCTGTGCCGCGGTGGGCGGAACGGCACAAGCCCAACAGCAGGGTGCCGCGGAGCGGGTAGATGCACTGAAAGCAAACCTGGCCGCCAGCCAGGCCTCGCTGCGGCATTACCAGTGGATTGAAACCACCAATGTCAGCCTCAACGGTCAAGTGAAATCCAGCGTGCAAAAGCGCTGCTACTACGGCGTAGATGGCGTGTTGCAAAAAGTTGAAGTCAGCGCCGCTCCACAAGCTGCGCCACCACCGGGGCTGCGGGGGCGCATCGCGGCCAACAAGAAAGAAGAACTAACCACCTACATGCAAAGTGCGGGCGCACTGCTTAAATCGTATGTACCGCCGGATCCGGCGAAAATACAGGCTGTGAAGGATGCCGGTGACGTTTCTGTGCAACTTGCAAACTCCGGCGCCGAAGTGAAGCTGGCGTTTGCGAACTACGAGAAACCGGGCGACAGCCTGAGCGTGAGCATCAACCTGACCAACAACCAGATGAAGGGCCTGAGCGTGGCTTCCTACCTGGATAATCCTTCTGACGCAGTCAACCTCGGCGTGATCATGTCGGCACTGCCCGATGGTACGGTATACGCTTCTGAGACCACGCTGAATGCACCGGCGAAGAACCTGACGGTGGTGGTGCAGAATAGTGACTATCAAAAAAGGACTAACTGAGAAAAAAGTGGTGGGGTCAGAGTAAATGCTCCGGCGCTTTACTCTGACCCCATTGTTCTTACTCCCCGAGAAAACCCTCAAACCCTTCCGTCTGGGATAGTTCGGAATAGAACTCTTCAATGCGATCCACGTAGTGGAGCGTCTCTTCACTGCGCCATTTGGTAACGTTCGGGGCGGCCTGCGCAATGGATGGCCAGAGGCTTCCATCAAGGTTCAAAGCCACGGCCTGTTTCTGGGCCCGGCTGATGGTTCCGCGACCCGCGTTGTAACTGCCCATCACGAAACGAAGGCGGTCATCAGGAGCAGACTCATTCTTGCTCCAGGTTTTCCATTGTTGCCGGTCGTAATAGATACCCGCTGCGATATTCCATTCGGGGTCATTCAGTTCGCTAAACGCGGGATTTGCGCTTTGCACTTCCTTGAAGGTGGAAGGCATGAGTTGCATGATGCCGATTGCACCGACCCAACTCCGCGCCTCCGGGTCCAGGTTGCTTTCCGGGAGCCCTTGCGCCTTGAAGATCCGCCAGTCAAAGCCCGGGCCAAAAAAGCGCTTGAAATCCTCTGTGTAATTCCGTCTCTTGCTTGATTGTGTTGTCATGGTTCACCTCGCTATGGCATCTTAACGCCTTAACTGGGTGTCCGGATTCAGTAGACCACTTCAGGGTGGCAATTTTTGGGGTCAGAGTAAAAGCAATCGAATGGCGCCTTGGCGACGACAACCTGTTACAAGCGGTCCTTGCTGTCAATGGTAAAGTAAATCACGCACCATCTTTTATGGGTGTCATCCAGCGTATTCCATCAGGTGTTTTGGAGAACGATATGAGCGCAAGTCTATGGCGTTTGAGTGCGTGTGAGCTTGCTGCGGGTATCCAGACCGGAGTGTTCAGCAGCCGGGAAGCGGTGTCTTCGTGCCTGCAACGCGCCGATGCGACCAACGGTAAAATCAATGCCTTGACTGAAATCCGGGCGGATGCTGCCCTGGCGGCAGCGGACGCAGCCGATAAGGCAGTAGCCCGGGGCGATTCGCTGGGCTGCCTGCATGGCATCCCGGTGACGATCAAAGGCAACGTGGATCTCGCCGGATGGGCCACAGTGAATGGCTCGGCCCTCCTGAAAGAGAACATCGCCAGGGAAACCTCCCCCTGTGTGCAAAACTGGCTCAATGCCGGTGCAGTGATCATTGGCCGCACCAACACTCCCGAATTTTCCTGTCGTTGGGAAACCAATAATGACGTGTATGGGCCGACCCGAAACCCCTGGAATCCCCGGTTGACTGCAGGTGGCTCCAGCGGCGGAGCGGCGGCATCAGTGGCAGCTGGAATTACACCACTGGCGCACGGCACCGACCTGGGAGGATCACTGCGCCAACCTGCACAGGCCTGCGGCGTTGCTTCTATTCGTCCCAGCCTGGGCCGTATTCCGGATTATGTCCCGACTGAACATGAACCCTCTATCGGCATCCAGCTGATGAATACCGATGGCCTTATGGCCCGCCGCGTGGCCGACGTGCGACTGGGGCTCAAGGCAATGGCTGTTGGGGATTGGCGGGATCCCTGGTGGGTACCAGGCCCCTGGGAGCAGCCCCACCGAGGTGATTTGCCCATCGCCTTTATTGTTGATCCGCTGGGGCAAGGGGTGGATCAGCAGGTGGCCTTGGGTGTTGAACTTGCGGCAGGCTTGCTCGGCGCTGCGGGGTATGGAGTTGAGCAGGCGGAACCGCCGACGCTCGCCGATGCGGTACGTGTGTGGAAAATGATTGTGATGGGTGAATTGTTCACCGGTCTGGAGCCTGCAGTTACCGGTTCCTGCAGCCCGTCATTGCGCAGGATGTTTGCGCATTATCACCAGGCGGTTCCTGACTGGACGCCGGAACAATACCACCTCGCTTTTGGTGAACGCCGCAAGGTACTGCGCGACTGGCTGAAGTTTTTCCAGAACTATTCCGTGATCGTAGCCCCGGTGAGCACGAGGCCCCCGCAAGTGATTGACTATGATATCGCCACACCGGAGAACACTGCCTCCACCATTGAGGACATGCGCATGGTGGTGGCGATCAACGCGCTGGGCCTGCCGTCAGCGGTGGTGCCGGTGGGAATGCGTGACGGTCTGCCCCAGGTGGTGCAGGTTATCGGTGCACCCTTCGAGGAAATGCGCTGTCTTGCGGTCGCCGAAGCCATTGAACAGCGGGTTGACGCCATCACTCCTGCCAATCCGGCATAGCAGCCAAAGCAGAATCGTCACCTGCATAAGTGCATTTGCTATTCTTCGCGGTGCCGTCGACACTTGGCCCTCGGCATCATCTATCGAGTGGACTCAACACCCCACGCCCGCCGCGATTGAGAACGTGGGTGTAAATCTGCGTGGTGCTCACGTCCATGTGGCCGAGCAATTCCTGGATTGTGCGGATGTCGTAGCCCGCCTCCAGCAGGTGGGTAGCGAAAGAGTGGCGCAAGGTGTGGGCTGTCACAGGCTTGATGATCGCCGCCTGGGCGCGCGCCCGCTTCAGTGCGCGGGCCAGCACACTGTCGTCAAGGTGGTGGCGCCGAGTCATTCCATCGCGCGGATCGCGCGAACGATGGATCGATGGGAAAAGGTACTGCCACCCGAGCTCGCGCGCTGCCCGCGGATACTTTCGCGCCAATGCAAACGGCAAGATCGTTGCACCGAAACCCTCTGCCACGTCTCGTTGATGCATCAGGCGCGCACGCTCGACTTCACGTTCAAGCGGGGCAATCAGCAACTGCGGCAGTACCGTCCGCCTGTCCTTGCCGCCCTTGCCCTCGCGCACGGTGATCTCATGGCACGCGAAGTCCACATCCTTGACCCGCAGCCGCAAACACTCCATGAGCCGCATCCCGGTGCCGTACAGAAGGCTGGCCAGCAGCCACGGCCGTCCCTCCATCGCTGCCAGCAACCGCTGTACCTCCTCGCGCGACAGCACTGTGGGCACCCTTTGTGGCCGCTTGGCGCGCACCACGTTGTCGAGCCAAGGCAGGTCGACCGCCAATACCTGGCGGTACAGGAATAACAATGCCGAAAGCGCCTGATTCTGTGTACTGGCCGCTACCCGCCCCTGCACTGCCAGCGACGATAAGAAGCGCTCGACCTCTGGCCCACCCATGTCTCGTGGGTGACGCTTGCCATTGGCCAGGATGAACCGGCGAATCCACCCCGTGTAGGCTTGTTCGGTGCGCAGACTGTAGTGTTTAAGCCGCAAACAGCGATGAACTTCGTCCATCAGACGCGCAGGGCGCGGCACGGCCGGGGCCGCGGATATGCCCTCTGATCCGCGCTCATATCGCATATGCCCTCTCCTCCGGGGTGTAGCACCAAAGTTTGGCAGTGCGGCACTGCCAGGCACATCGGGTAGCTGCTTGAACAAACGTAGGAAAATTACTTGACGCAGCGTGGCTCAAGCGTGAGCATACGGTGCTACACCCCGGATCAGGGGTCAACTCCATCGTTAGGTGCCAAGAACTAACTAGAAAGGAGTTTTTTATGAGGTTCTTTGCAACAGTACGATTTAATGTTGTTATCGCTTTCTTCGTTTGCGTCGCTCTTACAAGCTGCGCGCATTCAGTGTCAAGATCTGCACAGGCTTCTACTGGTTGCACCCCTTCAGCCGAAAACAATCGTGCTGTTGTATTGGCATTTTACAAAGAAGGGCTTACTGGGCTTCAGCCTCGCAAAGCATTCGAGCAGTATGCCACGACAGATTTTGTCGAACACAAGGCAGACGTAGAGAGCGGAACACGTGAAGCAACAATTCTCTATCTCGAGCGCCTTATAAAAAATGTGCCCGACCCTCGCTGGGAAGTAATCCGGACAGTATCAGAAGGTGATCTAGTTTTTTTGCACGCTAGGTTTACTCCAGCACAAGGAGCGCCTGCGTATTCTGTGGGAGACGTTTTCCGCTTGCAGAATTGTTTAATCGTTGAGCATTGGGACATTGTGGCCGGGCCTCCTGAGCAGCAACGCAACCCGAATTCACGGTTTTAATGGTGGTGTCACCTAACTACGCAATCAAGGTGACCTCCGTGAAGTTACTGCATTCAAGTTACACATCCGGTGCGTCGGCACCTTATTTTGGTTGTTAGACGACGGGTGAAAGGGAGTATCTATGCTTAAAGTGATCGGTGGTCTTGCTTTTTTATACGCCGGAGTCGTTTCTGCCGGTCCATCGGGAGAGCGGCTGGCCTATTTGGTCGGCTGTATCAACTGCCACCACCAAACCCCAAAGGAAATCATTAATGCGCCCCCGCTGGCCATCGTTCAGGCCTACTCGCTTCCGGAATTCAAGAAGCTGATGAAAGTAGGAGTGACTCGTGTAGGCCGGGACATGCTGGCTCAATCGAGCATCATGGGGATCGTCGCAAAGGAGCAGTTCTCGCACTTCACAGATGAAGAAGTTGCTGCGGTCTACAACTATCTGCGAACTGGCTGGACTGCTGAACGAGCGGCGAAGGAAGAGACCAAGATTCCATCGCTATACAAAGCCGAGCCTGAGAAGAAGTGAGTCCGTCGTCTAACAACGGGTTCAAGCGGACGGCCCCGCTTCGCGGGGCTTCCCTCGTGCGCTCGGCGCCGCTTAACCCGGGCGTTCGGTGGCACATTGGCAACACCGTCAGTGTCAATATCCTGAGACCGCATGATTCTGGTAATTCAACGGAAGAAGCAGTGCGCTACGCAGTTAATTGCGATTTCCACCGCAGCTAGACCTGAAATTGACGGGAGCGCCCGAGCGCCGCGCTTCCGTCAGCACTCGCCATCACGGCGCTACAACAGAAGAGGAGGACGTTTCATGAACTTACGACATGCTGCATTGCTCTCGATAGGTATTGCG